>JAJRTI010000442.1 GCA_024278415.1 Planctomycetota bacterium
GCGGTACAGCTTCGAAAGATCTGGAGACGCCATTGTAACGGAGGCCAGCTATAGCCGGCAGGGGTCTATCGCGGTGCACACGCGGCCATCTGGTTTGCGGTGGGCTACGCGTGCGTTGTGTTCTCGATCCTTGCCCTGTGGGGTTATCTGGGGTTATCTGGGTACATCTTCCGCATTTCGACGCCATCGGACTTAGGTGGGCTTGGCAGCGCGCGTCGTCTTCAGTTTCCGGCCCGGCTGACAGGGAGCCAACGGCCGAGGCATGAGTTTCTCCAACCGCGCCACGAACTCCGCTGAGCCCAAACGACGGCCCGTGTGCTCGTGACGCCGAAGTACATCCGCTTGCTGCTCACGCAGGCCTGTAGACAAGAACTTGGGCACGAGCCTGAGAGCGCCATCGATGCCGGGGCAGTGGTCGTGCTCGATGCGCTCGAGTGCGTTGGAGGAGAAGCTCGTCATGGGGAAGCACCGCCCTGCTGAGGGGAGGCGCGCATTGGTATGCGGCCAGCAGACAGGTATCAACCCAGGCGGTTGATCCGCAGCCAAGGGGCGCCTACAATCCTGGCTCGTCATCGCCGAAGGACCTGTGAACATAGGGAAGCACATGGTGCGCAAACGACTCGCAGTTGTGGTGTTTGGCATGGTCGTTCACTCCGCGTGCCTGCGCGCGGACGTGTTGGTCCTTGGCGACTTCGAGAAGCGTGCGTGGCCAGGCCTAGTGCGCACGCAAGAGCAGGTGAAGGGCGGCAAGTTCGCCGGCAAGTGGGCGAACCTGAGCAAGCACCCGCGGATCAACGCACCCAACGTTCCGAAGAACTGGACCAGCTACGACCGTCTCCAGTTCTGGCTCTACTCCGAGAAAGCTAATGGCCAACGCCTGACGCTTGTGTGCGACTCGGACAACAAGGCGGACAACGCGGGATGGGATTACTACTATTACCACTTCCGAGTGGATTGGCAGGGGTGGAAGCGCTTCGACCTGCGGCTCGGCGTGTACGTGAAGCCTACGCGCAAGCCTCTGGGCTGGCATCGGATCAACTACTTGAGCATCAACGCAGCAGGTTGGGAGAACAAGCCGCTGCCCGATACGGTGCTGTATTTCGACGACGTGCGCCTGTTGGGCGGCGATGCGGAGTTGAAAGTCCTCACGCGCCGCGCGTCGCGGCTAGCAGAAGGGGGCCTTCGAATCGATTACCGGCTACAGGTGATGAACCGATCGCAGAAGCCGCGGACGTTTGCGCTGGAGTCCGTAGGCGACACAACCGCGTTTAGGCTCGTGGGGTTGCCCGGCGGGAGCCCAGCGTTGGCGCCTGGCGAGGCGGCCGAACTGCGCGTGCAGATGGTGGCCGATGCGGACGGCCTCGCGAAGGTTACGCCCTTGGCGCGGGAAGAGATCGTGGTGAAGGTGAAGGCACAAGATCCCAGCATGCCCGCTGCGCAGGTGACCCTGGCCGGCGTGGCCTCGTTGCCAAGGCGAGAGCATCCGTTCCTTTTTGCCACGAAGGAGACGTTCGCTCGCGCGAAGAAACGGGCGGCGAAGTTCCCTTGGGCCAAGCAGCAGGTCGAGCGGATCGTGCGCTCGGCTGACGCTGCGCTCGCCACCCCACTGAAAGTGCCGGCTGAGGCCGGCCAGTGGAGCCACCACTACGTGTGCAAGAAGTGCAGCGGCCGGTTGCGTTTTGACGGAACCCAGCACGTGTGCCAGAAGTGCGGCGCGACGTATCATGGCTGGCCCTACGATCAGGTCGTCTACGGACAGCAGCATGGCCGCAACCTGCGCGACGCCAAGACGCTGGGGCTGGCGTACGCGTTGACGGGCAAGGAGCCGTACGCCCAGCGCGCACGCGACATCCTCGTGGCGTACGGCGAGAAGTATCGGAGCTACCCCATCCACGATGTGCGGGGCCGCAAGAGCCGGTCCGGCGCGCGGCTCTTCGCGCAGACGTTGGACGAGGCCACGACCATCATCGGCGTCGCGTGGGCGTACGACCTGATCTACAACAGCCCGTGCCTGTCGGACGAGGACCGGCGCAAGATCGAAGACGGATTCCTGCGCGAGGCTGCGAAGGTCATCAAGCGCCACAACGCGGGCATCAGCAATTGGCAATCGTGGCACAACGCCGGCATCGCCGCGGTTGGCTTCTGCCTCCAAGACGAGGATCTGGCGTCGGACGCTCTCTACGGTCGCAGCGGCCTGCGGTTCCAGCTCGACCATAGCGTCTTGCCCGATGGCTTTTGGTATGAGGGCACGCCCGCGTACCACTACTACGCGCTAATGGCGATTCGCTGGACGGCCGAGGCCGCGCATTTCGCGGGCATCGATTTCTACCGCGATCCAGCGCTCAAGTCGCTTTTCGACGCGCCCCTCGAGTACGTGTTCCCCGACTTCGAATTCCCGGCCGTGAACGACAGCGACGTCTTCTCCATTCGGCGCTGGCATTGGTTCTACGAGGTGGCGTACGCGCGCATGCGCGATCCGAAGTATCTCGCCATCGCGCAAGTGGGCCGGCGCAACAGCTTGGACGCGCTCTTGTGGGGAGTGGACGCGCTGCCTCCGGCGCCCAAGCTGGCTCTCAAGAGCAAGGTGTTCCAAGGCTTGGGCGCGGCCGTGCTGCGGCAGGGATCGGGCGAGGAACAACTCTACGTGCATCTCGACTACGGCCCCCACGGCGGCGGGCACGGACACCGGGACAAGCTCGCGGTGATCCTGTTCGGGCTCGGCAAGCAGCTTGCCCCCGACCCGGGCCGGCTCGCGTACGCCGCGCCGTTGCAGCGCACGTGGTACAAGCACACGTTCGCGCACAACACGGTGTGCGTGGACGGGAAGGACCAGCGCGCGACGACCGGCAAGCTGGCGTTCTTCTCCGCGCAGCCGGGCCTCGCCGTGGCCGTAGCGGAATGCGGTTCCGCCTACCCGGGCGTCGTGATGCAGCGCACGCTCGCGCTGACCGACTCGTACCTGATCGACGTGTTCCGCGTGGCCGGCAAGCGGGCGCACACGTACGACTGGGTGTGGCACAACTATGGCGAGCTGAGGCCGGGCATGGCGACTGAGCCGCGCAAAAGGGCGCTGGGGAAATCGAGCGGATACCCGCACATGACGGGCATCTCGTCCGCCGCCACGGACGCGAGTTGGCGTGCGGACTTCGTGCAGCCCGGCGCCAACGTCCGCGTGACCATGCTCGGGCAGCCCAGCACGCAGCTCTACTTCGGCATGGGCATCGGCAACAAGATGCGGCCGTGCCCCATGATCGTGGTCCGACGCGAGACTCAGGCGACGACGTTCGTGTCGGTCATTGAGCCATTCCGAGACGAGCCTCTCGTGACGGGCCTGCGGCCGCTTGAGGTGGCAGGGGATGATGAGGCGTTTGCGATCGAGATCCAACGCGGCGAGAGCCGCGATGTGTTCATGCTCGCGCCGGCATCAGGAGTCGTGCGCCGCGTTGCCGGTATCGAGACCGACGCGCGCGCGTGCTTTCTCCGTCTGCACCCAGGCGGCCCAGAGATCCGCGAGCTTAGGTAGTGTCTGTCGCGAAATGCCGCGATGCAGGCGCTTGCAGTGCGCATGTCAATGCGCGCCGCTCCATGAGTTTCCCCATGAGATTTGCTGATCCGAAAGGCGTAAAGCGTAAAGCGTAAAGCGTAAAGCGTAAAGCGTAAAGCGTAAAGCGTAAAGCGTAAAGCGTAAAGCGTAAAGCGTAAAGCGTAAAGCGTAAAGCGTAAAGCGTAAAGCGTAAAGCGTAAAGAGATTCGGCGGACCTTCCGCGTACGTTTCACGTCTTTACGTTTCACGCCTCCATGTCCCACTGGTTCGACGACACGACACCAACCTGGAGTTCTACGATGTGGCAGAAGACAACCGCCCTCATCATCTACAAGGATCCACGCTTCTACTCCGCGTTCCC
>JAJRTI010000443.1 GCA_024278415.1 Planctomycetota bacterium
GCTGTTCATGCTCGGTCTGCTCGACTGGTACAACACGAATGCGTCGACGTTCGACGGGACATCGGAGCGGGTGTCGCACACAGAGGCGTCGTTCAATGCGGGCTCGAAGTACATGCCGCTCACGGACGGGCGCTACCATCCGCTGCGCGAGCGCGTGTTCTTCACTGCGTCGCCGGATTTCCATGAGGTGCTCCCGAACATCCCCAACCCGCGGTCTCCGCGGCTGAAGTGGGCGAGCGAGTACGTGTACAACATGATCAACCCGCCGATCCAGCCGCGGATGCTGGAGTTGATGGCGCAGTACGGTGTGGACCACCAACTCGCGATCTCGTGGGGCCGCATCTGGATCACCCGGCAGGGCGACAGCTACACGTACCGCACGCGGCCCCGGCCGGGAGTGAGCGTGGATGAGTTGGCCGCGTACGCGGAGCGCGTGCGCGAGACGGGCAACGTGTTCGGCCTGGGCGGCGGCGGCCGGGACTTCAACCCCCTGAGCGCGCGCTGGGACGAAAACCTCGTCGCACTGGAGCCGAACGGCAACTGGCGCCGCGGGTGGCCGAGCCACTACGTCATCAACCACCAGGCCGCGCGGCGGCTGATGCGCGAGACAGGCAGCAAGCTGCGCGAGTTGTACGGCCCCAGCGCGTACTACTTCGACGTGGGCACGCAGCCCTCGCCGTGGCGATGCGCGAACGACTTCAACGCGATCGCGCCGGGCGCGGGTCTGCTGCGAGAGAGTTTTCGGGCCGTGTGCGATCTCATGCTCGAACTGCGCCGGCATCACGAGTTCGTCGTGAGCGAGGGCGGGCATCGGTGGATGTACGCGGGCCTGAGCGAGGGCGACTACGCGACGATCCCCTCCCGCACGCCGAAGTGGCGGCGGCCGCTGCTCGTGGACTTCGACCTGCTCAAGCTGCACCCGCTCCAGCACGGCGTGGGCATGGGGTACGGTCCGAGCGCATTCTACGATTGGCGCTGGCCGCACGCGGAGGAGGGCAAGGCCGCGTGGAAGCGCGAGGGCATCGACCGCTACGTGGCCGCGACGATCGCATACGGCCACATGGGCTGCCTGAGCGGTTGCATGGGCTGGCCGCTGTCGCAAGCGATCCGCTACTTCGCCCTCGTGTGGCCGCTCCAGCGGGAATACCTCACCGACACGGTTGCGGTGATTCGCTATCACGATGGCGATGGCTTCGTCTCACCAAGCCGGGCCGTCGCGGCCGACGCGCACAAGCTAGGGCGGCTCTACGTGCGGTACACGCGCGGGCTGGAGATCGCGGTGAACTACAACGAAGAGCGGAACTGGCGCGTGCGGCTCGCCGGCGTGGACTACGACTTGCCGCCCTTTGGGTTTGTCGCCAGGCGGGAAGGCCGCATCCTGAGCTACGTCGCGACGCAGGGAGGACAGCGCGTGACCTACGTCGAGAGCCCGGACTTGATCTACGCCCGCGCGCCGCAGCATTCGCACGAGTTCCCCGTTGTGTCGCTCAAGGGCGCAGTGCTCCTGCGCCGGGGGAGCAGAGGCTGGCGCGTGATCCCGTGCAGCGGGCTGGGATACATGAGGCGGACGAGGGTGGCGAAGGAGCCGTGCCCGGTCGATGCGACCGGCGTGCAGATTGATGAGCGCGCGTTTCGCAGGGAAGTGCGGATCGACGAGCGTCGGCTCTTCCCCGGCAAGGGCGCGCGCGTTCGTGTGCCGCTGGCCGGTCCCCTCACGCGCGAGCGCGGCCGGTTGGCGCTTCGCCTGTCGCGTGGCCAGGTGAGCTACACGGTGGAGGCGTGGTAGTCGCCGTCCGTCGGAACGGGAAGGCGTTCCGATCCCGGGTTGCGGGCGCAGCCCGCCTTGTGTCAACGCTTTGCACTTGGTTGCGGCGCCTCGATCACCTCTATCGCATCGGCCCACATGACGCCGCGCGATTCGGGGCGGAGGCTGAGGTGGACGCGGCCAACCTTGGCCGGACCTTCGAAGGCGAGCGTGAACTTCTTCCACGCCGGGCCGAGCGTGCACTTGAGCTGTGCTGGAGCTTTTCCCCCGCCGACCGATACGGTAGCGGAGAAGCTGGGGCGGTCGGCCTTGAGGCCGAGCGCCACCCGATACTTGCCCTGGCCGAGCCGCATCGGATACGAGGCCACGTTCGGGCCCTGCCCCGCGGTCGGGCAGCGGATGAAGAGCGAGTGCCGGCCCTCGTACGCCTCCCTCGGGTCCGTGCCCCAACTCGCGGCCACTTCCTTGCCCTTGCCGAAGCGGAAGTAGTCGGGATAGCCTACGTTCGTCTGCTGCTCGAATCCGCCGTTCTTCAGCAAATTCGGCTGCTTTCGGACAATCGGCTTCGGCCGCGGCGCGGTGCGATACGCGTAGATGCGCACGCCGTATCCGTCGATGATGTCCTCGATCCGGCCGTCTCGCGTGACGGGCACGCTTCGGTCTTCGAACAGCACGCGTGCGGTTGGTTCGCTGGGTTTCGCGTCGCACTGCACTGCGAAGCGCCGCGGCCGATTCTCGGAATTGACGCAAAACACGAACGCGTCGCCGTCGAACCGCTTCCCCATGACGTGGAGCGACGGATCGTCGGGCACGGGCGCCGCGTGCGGCGCGGGCTCGTGCGAGAGCAGCACGGGTGTGAGTTCCTTGATCTCGCTGGCCATGTTTCGAATGTCGCCCCACAGCGCGCCGACGAACGGGTTGTTCATCGGCGGCCGGCGGATGAAGTACTGAATGCCGGTCGCTCCGTGCACAATGGCGAGGTACGTCATGCAGCGCTCCTCGCGCGGGGTCGGCTCGCGGCCCCAGCCTTCGCCGCCGCCGAAGGCTTGCGGCACGCACCAGATCGGGACCTCCGCGGGCGCGGTGCGCTTCACCAGGTCCACCGTGTCCGACACGCGGGTCACTGGACCGTTGGGGATCGGGTAGGGATCGACCATGAGGATGTCGAGCGCGTCCGCGTATTCGTGCGCTTTCCGCGGCACGCAGAAGACCATCGTGGTGGGGTGATACGGATCGAGTTCCTTGAGCTTCGGGTAGAGCGCTACGTACTGCGCGGGCGGGATGCGCCGGCCCGCGGGCTCGTCCGACAGATACCAGCACAGCAGCGCCGGCGCGTCGCGGTGCGCGGCCATGTCGTCCACAATCGCCTCGACCATGCCGGGCTGCGTCGCCCGGTCGCACATCTGTTTTCGGCATCCTTCCCAGCGCGGCGCTCGTTCGCCCGCTGACGCGACCGAACGAGCTTGCACTGGGCTATGTTGTGATGCGCCTTCGGCGCATGTGCATTCTGCGCCGGCGCACCACGGGAATGAACGCCCAGTTTAC
>JAJRTI010000444.1 GCA_024278415.1 Planctomycetota bacterium
CCCAGGGTTGCGAGCTTCGCTCGCGAACCCTGGGCTGGTATCCGGAATCCCGTTGGGATTCAGATACCCCAACACGCGGCGTTGCACGGAAGCTTTGACAGTATTCCGGTACCTGGCTGTTGTACTTGGCTGAAGTGTTACGCTTGTCTATTGTAACCGCGCTACGCCAATGGTCAAGTTGCGCCTTGCTGGCGTATGCCGCTGTCATCTCCCCACCAGCTTCGCGTCGATCCCCAGCGCCTTCATGTGCCCGCGGAGCTTGCGCGGGTCCCAGGGCTCCATCTCGTGGTTCCACGGATCGACGAGCCGGAGGCTCTTCTTCGCGAGCAGCTTGAAGCAGTCGGGCAGGTCGAAGTGGTTGAGCACGTCCGTGGCCATCGACGACAGTGGCCAACTCTGCACTGGGGACTGGGTCAGTTCGTGGTAGGAGAGCAAGGCGTTCTGAAGGGTGACCTGCTTCACGAGCGGGTGGAGGCACGCGGCGAACGTGGAGATCACCGCGCCTAGGCCGCGGCCCACGAGGTGGATGCGCTTGTAGCCCTGCGCGTCGAAGAGGTCGAGCGTCGCGAGCAGGTCGTGCACGCGGCGGCCAAGATAGGACTCCCCGAACATCTCGCTGTAGCTCGCATAGAAGTAGTCGCTGCCGTACGGCGCGAAGAAGTCGCGGTTCGCGCAGGTGAGCGGCGCGCTCTGGCCGATGCTGCGCACGTCGAGCGCGAAGAGGGGGTCGCTGTCCGGCGCGAGGCCGTCAATCACGTCCTGCTGCGACGAGATGTGCGGCACGTAGAGCGTGGCGTCCTTGCACTTGGGGAAGTGGAAGTAGTACGTGCCGTTCGACAGCAGGTGTAGGATGGCCTGGATGCCGGGCTCGGTCTCCACCGCGAAGCCGCTGTGGTACGCATAGCGCTCCGTGTCCTTGCCGCGCTGGCGCAGGATACGGTAGTGCGGCGCCGCGGCGCGCTTGGGCAACGCGAGCAGCTTCTCGATACGCTTCCTCAACTCGGCCGGCGACAGCTTGGGCCGCGTGATCGCGTTCGCATGGTCGCGGTTGAAGTCGAACACGCGGCGCGCGCCCATGCGGTGCACTTGCCCTTCCGGCGACGCGTAGAGGTCGGCGTCTGGCTCCACCGGTGGAGTCGTCTCCTTCTTGGGCCCGCGCACGTTGGAGTGTTTCATGAAGAAGCCGTACATGGCCTCGCGGTTTTCGAGGTGGTAGCCGTGGTTCGTGGGCCCCACGAACATCTGCACGTTGTCCTCCGCGCCGACGATGCCATAGAGCCGGCGCAACTCCTCGTACGTCTGCGTCAGACCGCGCACGTCGAAGTAGTCGTTCTGCTGGCCCATAAGCAGCACCGGCCGCGGAAGCTGCGCGATGAAGAACGCGCTCATGTCCAGGCCCATGCCGATGATCTTGGGCGGGATCTGCTCCGAGTCCGCGGGCAACTCGTTTTCCAGGTTGGCGAGGTAGGTCGTGACGAAGCAACTCGGCGCGGCCATGGTGAATCGGTCGTCGAGCCCGCAGAGGTACGTGCTCAGGGTGCCGCCGCCGGAGTTGCCGGTCACGCCCACGCGCGTGGGGTCAGCCTCGGGCCGGGACAGCAGGTAGTCGAGCCCGCGGATGCCGTCCCATGCGCGCCACATGCCCACGTGGTCGCCAAAGAGGCGCATCTGGTTGCCCATCATGTTGTGCTCTTGGCAGCAGCCTTGGGGCGCGGCTTTGCCCGCGTCGCCGACGTACTGAAGCCGCTCGCCTTGGCTGATGGGATCGTAGATGAGCACGAGGAACCCCCGCTCCGCTAGCCCTTGGCAGAAGTGCTGATACAGGTCGCAGGCCTTGCCGTTGCCCGAGTGGCCGCACGTGCCGAGCACGCAAGGGAACGGCCCGCGCTTGCCCTTGGGGATGTAGAGGTTGGCCGTGACCGGGAAGCCGGGCCGGCTCTCGTAGAGCACCTTCTCGACGGTGTAGCGTTTGCGCTCGATTGCGCCGGTGATGCGCGCGTTCAGCGGCGTGCGCTTGGGCCTCGGGCCGAAGGATTTGCGCAGCCCGCGCCGCGCCTCGTCGCGCAGCTTCATCACGTCCTTCTTCGTGCGCACCTTCGCGATCGTGTCCTGGCGCTTCGCGGCGAACGCGCGCATGCGGTTGACGAAGTACTCGTGCACCATGTGGCCGTAGAGATGCTCGGGCATGGGGAGGCTCCTTGGGGAAGATAAGGCGGCAAGCGGATGGCGGCGAGGCCCGTCACTCCTGCGCCAGCAACACGACTTCGCCAGGCGCGAGTGTCAGGCCGCGGGCGAGGCTGGCCGGGATGCGCTCTTGGCCGGCGCTCGTGACTTTGCGTAGAGAACCCGATGAGGCCAACTCGGAAAACCACCGCGGCAGCGGGCGCTGCGGGATGCAGGTCGCGCGCCGGGACGTGTAGTTGATAAGCACCCAGCCGACCTTGCCCGCCGGAGAACGATAGGCTTGTTGGATCACCGCGGGCGCTTGGAGGTCTTTGTTCCGCCACTTGCCGGTCTTCGAGTCTTTCGTGCTGATCGTCAGCTTGGTCCAGGGCCCGGTCTCGACGGGCTGGAGCATGCGGCCGAGGAGCAGGTAGTCGCGCGCGAACGTCTGCCGGGCCTTCGTGCCCGCGATTAAGATGTTGACCCAGCGTTCGCCCAGCATGTCCCGGAAACTCAGCCATGGAGTGGACTGCGGCCCGGCGCAAACGCCCAGAGCCATGTTGGCCGCGGCCGCGTACGCCGCGGGCCCCCAACTGCCGAAGAAGCCGGTTTCGATCATGCGGCCGTGGTAGACGAACGAGAACATGCTCGGCAGGGGCGCCATCTTGTCGGTCGTCATGGCCAGGGCCCTGGCGCGCAGGTGCCGCATCTGCGCGCAACGCGTGTACACGGCCACGTACGAGTGCAACCGCACCTCGTTGAAGTATTCCTCGACAAACCCGAAGCCCGACTCGCGCGCGCCGGGGATCGCGTCGCGCACCTTGTCCAGGTACGTCCGCGCGGCCTCGGTCTGCCAATGGCCCTCGCCCGCGGGGTGCGGATGTTTGCGGTTCCAACAGGGCCGAGAGATCTCCATCCCTCCGCCATCGAACTGCACGTCGTCAAAGCCCGCGGCCTTCATTCGCCTGAGCGTCTGCACCGCGTGCTCGAAGGCCGGGCGGGACGTGGGGCAGACGATCGCGCCGCGGTATCGGGGCGCGCCGCCGTAGATGGCGTTGCCTTTCTCGTCTTGCATCGCGACGAGGGCCGGGAGCAGCCCCAGCTTGCGCAGCGCTTGCATACCTTCCTCGCCGAATCCGTAGTCGCTCTTCGGCCTCTGAATGTTAAGGTTGTAGAACATGACGTCCGCGGTCACGCGCAGTCCGGCCTTGTGGATCGCCTCGGTCGCGGAGCGGAGCGTCTGCTCGCCTTGCTGGGGCGGCCACCAGTCGGGGTTCATCCACAGCCCCCACTTCTCCCACCCGCGTAAATCCACCACGCCGCCCAGATCCTTAATCTCCTTGGGCAGCGCGTCCATGACCGCGGGCACTTCTTTCAGGCGGAAGCGCCCGCGATGCTTCTTGAAGAACGCTTGCACGTCTTCCCGCGTCATGTCCCTTGGATGCTTCGGAAGCAGGCGCGGGCCGGCTTCGGGGAGGTAGATGAAATAGTGCGGGACGCTGCGCAGGCGCCACGAGCCGATGTCGCCGCGCTGGCTGAGCGGCTTCGGACACCACGGCTGCTTCTCGGCCCACTCGCGATACACGCCGGCGGCCTCGTACGGGCTGTGCGCGATCGGACCCAGCCGCACCACAAACTTCGGCAAGTCATCCTGCGAACCGACCCGAACGCTACAGCGCCAGGCGATCGAGTGGGGCACGTCGCCCGCTTTCTTCGCGAAGGGCTGCATCTCCAGGGTCTTCACCCATTGGTCGGGGTCGAGCGCCATCAGATACAGCCCGCCGCGTTCGCCGAATTGATACATCAAGGGAATGCGCGCGGACGTGGGATACACCTTGGGCCCAAACCGAACTCCATCGACGAGCGACACCGGCCGCTCGCCGCCGACAAAGGTGCCGCGGGGCGCTCTGCCCAGCACGCCGCGGGTGATGAACTGCGGAAAGATGATCTGGGTCACGCGCCAGCCCGGTTCGGTCTCCACGCGGTCCAGCGACAGGTCCACCCAGCCGCTCTTGCCCAGCGCGGCGCGCAAGACGACCCGTCGCACGCCGTCGGGGTGTGTCGCCTCGATGAGACGGACGCCGTCGCCGGCCGGCCGCGTGGTAACCGAGCGCGCATGGATCGACCGCACCTCCTCGACTCGGCCATCGTCGCTCTTGACTCGGATCGAATACAAGGGCGCTTCGGGAAACGGCCCCGCGAGCAACTTCAGCTCGGCGCGCTTCTTGAACACCAGGGATCGGATGCTCAGCCGCGGCTCCGCGAACGCGATCTTGGCCGCCTCGTTCTCCATCGTGATCAGCTTGCTATTCTTGATCGCCTCCTCCAGCTCCTGCTTCGACAGCCTTGGGCCGGCGCTACCCCGTTCGACGAAGGCCACGTAGTCCCACCACACCTTCCCCTTCACGGGCTGTTTGTCGCCGGCCCTGCCGACGTGGCGGAGGCCGATGCGCACGGCCTCGGTCGTGAGCGTGGTGCGGAACGGGACTTCGACCTTGGTCCAGTCGTTGCGGCCGCTCAGGCGCATCGAGCCCTTGAGCAGGAACTTCCACCCGCGCACGTCCTGGAGTTCCACGTGGATCTCGCCGCTCTCCAACTCGGTCTTCACGTACGCCGACAGCATGTATTCCGTGTCGGGGAACACAGCGATCTTTTGCACGGGGCAGTAGAACTGCGCGTTCTCGTCGAAGTTCAGCGTCAGCCGCGCGGACGTTTTCCCGGAGTGGGCCACGGTCTTGTCCATCGCCAAGTCGACGGGCCGGTCTCCGTGGCCCTTGCGCGGGCTTCGGAAGCTCCATCCCTTCATCCCGTCCTCGAACCCGGGGTTCGTGATGAGATTCGGCTGGGCCGCGGCAAGCGGCCCAGCGCCGATCCCGAGAAGCAGGCACATCATGTGAGCCCTGCGCATGCAATTTCCTTTCACCAAATCGGCCGTTTCGACACCGCGGTCGATCATGCCACAACGACTCGCGTCTGGCAAGGTGATGACGCGGCGCGCGCCGCGGAAATGGGACGAGTCGCCCGTCTGGGTTCAGCCGGCTTGCATCGCGTCGCGCTCTGCAACGATCTCCTCCAGCCGTTCCTCGATCTCCTCCATCTTCTCCGCCAGCGCCCGCAAGATACAGTTCTGCCGATAGACCCAGAAGCACATGTACGCGACGGCGAGGAACACAACGCCTGCAAGGAGTGTGTTGCCGTTGTCCCCCGTCTGCTTGAACGCGATCGCGAGGAGGCCCGCGCCAAGAATCGCGCTGAGCCCGGCCGGCAGCAGCGGCTTCCACCAGCGGCGTTTCGCGGACTGAAGCGCGGACGCGACGCGCTTGGCCTTCAGTTTCTCGGCAACGATCTCTCGCATCTCCTGGTCGTCCATGGCGCGGGCGTGCTCCTCTGCTTGGCAAGTGTGGTTGGCGATGATTCCCCTCAGTCTACACGAGCCGGCAGATCGAATGCACACGCGTTTGGGCCGATTTGTGGTCGCCTCGACCTGGCGCCATGGGAGATCCCGCCAGCCCAACGCGGGCACGAACGAGAACGGCCGCCCCTCGACGCTCATCGCCCACGCCCCACGACCGCCTTGTTGACGCCCGCCACATCACCCGTACAAAAAAAAGCGGGTTGCAGGCGGGGGCGACCTGCAACCCAGTTGCGCTCGTCGACCGGGCGGGGGAGCCCGGCATAGGGGGAGACAAGCGCACTGAGAAGAAGTATACATTCTTCCCAACGGGAATGCAAGGGCCATGAAAGTGGCCCAGCTCCGGTGAATAGGCGCGTGCGCGGCTATTCACCGGAGCTGCTGCGAGCGTAAGTCACTTGCGCTTCTGTGCGGAGACGAGGAGGGGCTTGTTCCCGCGACGTTACCGAGCCTTCTGCTGCAACATCGTGTCGATGGCTTTAATTCGAGCCCGCGCGGTGGCGGCGTGAGCCGGTGCGGCCTTGGCCATCGCCACGACGCGCTCGTATAGCGGCTTGGCCTCCGCGTACTGGCGAGCGACGAACAGGGTGTGCGCGACGTAGAGTTGCGCTTCGGATCGCTGCGCCGGCGTCGCTCCCTTCATGTTCAGAATCTTGGTGAACCCCTGGTGGGCCTGATCGTACCGGCGCTCATACACGTAGCTGTACGCGATCTCGAACTGAGCGTTCACGCGGTCCGCGGGCGACGCGTCCGGCGATGCCAGTGTTTTGCGAGCGCGCCCGCGTAACGCGTCGAATCCCCCAGTCGCTCGGCAAAGCGCCCACAACCGTTGCTGCACATCCCGGGATGCGCGCAGGCCGGGGATAGCGAGCAATTGATTCAGCGCCTGCCGCGCGGCCGCGTAGTCTTGCCGGTCGGCGTACGTTTCGGCCAGGCCGAGATAGGCCGCCTTGAGATCGCGGCGTTGAAGCCGCTTGTTGGAGTACTGCGGAGCGTGGAGCCATTCGAGGGCCTTGCGGTAATGGGCTTCCGCCTGGGACAAGTCCCGCTGGCGCCGCCACTGTTGCGCGATGCCCATCTCCGCCAGCGCCTTGAAGATGACCGTCTCCGCGGTTTCGCGCGTGACGGGCGCGTCCAAGATGCGGCGGTACTCGTCGAGCGCGGCCTGCGGCGGTCCCCACCTCATGGCCGATGCGGAGTAGTAGCGCCACCGCATGGAGTTGACGAACGCTTTCATCGCGTTGCGCTCGCTGCCCGCGGCCAGGAAGCACTTGCCGATCTGGAGTTCCGCGTCCGCCTTCTTTCCCCGATCCTTCGTCGCGTCGAGCGCTTTCTTGAACGCGGCCCGCGCCGCGGCCCACTGCTTGGCCTGCATCTCTTGGAGGCCCAATTGGTAGGTAGCGTCGAAGCTTTCCTGTGCCGCGGCCGCAATGCAGACCAACGGGACGACACAGCAAAACGAGCGTGTCAGTGCTCTTTTCATCTTCTCTCACTTTGTGTTACTTCGTGTCTCTGTGTCTTTGTGGCCTCCGCTTCTTGGAGACTTCCAAGAGGCTCAACGTCCCTTCTTCGTTTCCTTGCTCTGCGTGCATTTGCGGAAGAGGTTGCCCGTGCAGCGGTCGGCCCACGACCTGCCCAGCGGGTCGGGATACACGACGAGGGCTTTCGAGTTGGGCTCGTCGAACCCGGCGAAGACGTTGCGCGTGACCGTGAAGTTGCCCTTCACCACCAGGGCCTCCTTCACGCCCGTGGCCAAGCCGCGGGCGATGAGGTTGTCGGTGAACAGCGAGGTGTCGCTGCCGTAGCCGTCGAGCACGACCGGCCGCGTGCAGCCGCTGATGGTGTTGTGGTGGATGGACCAGTTCGCCTGGCCGGGGAAGTACGCGAAACGGTCGCCTTCGTTCATGAGCAGCGGTTCTTTGAGCGTGAACGCGAGCGTCTTCGCGTCGAAGCCGGCGAACGCTGACAGGGTTCCCGCGTTCACGCCGCTGAGCCAATGCACGTACCAGCCGCGGTAGCGGTGCGAGTATTCCCACTCCTTGATGATCTCGCGGCCCGCCTTGAACGCGTCCGCGGCGAGCACTTCGGTCACCGAAGTCGAAGCCCGGCTCGAGAGGAGGCCGTAGTAGCAGTTGCGGATGATGTTGTCGTGGACGCTGACGTTGATGGCCGCGCCTTCGATCTGGATGCCGGTGACGTTGGGGTCGGCGTCGCCGCGCACGTAGATCTGGTTGTTGCTGAGCACCACGTCGGACGTGGCCACGAGGATGCCCGCGCGGAGGTTCGCGATACGGTCGGGCTCCGCGGTGAGGTCGATCATGTTGCCGCTGACAGTGACGTGGCCGGTGGGGTACCCAGGGTCGGGATGGAGGCCGATGCGCAGAGCCGTGCCGCTGCTGAAATTGACGAAGGTGTTGTTGGTGATGATGACCTCGTTCGCGGGCCCCACCACGGTGGGCCCGCGGCCCGCGCGGCTGGCGCGTTCGCCGTCTCCTTTCTCCAGACCTTCGAACACATTGTCGGCAATGACCGTCTGCCCGGCGCCCAGGTGGTTGAAGCTTTCGACCCGGTGCCGCGTGTTGCCGAACGTGCCGTAATTGTGGCAGTTGCGCACGTGGTTGCCGATGCAGCGCACAAACCGGGCCGGGCCTTCCCAGAAGTTGCTCGCGCCGTTCACGAGGCAGTAGAGGATGTTGGTGTTGTCTCCGAAATCGTTGTTGTTGAACGCATTGAACAGCACGTCGGTCACGGTGCAACGGAAGTAGGTGAGCGAGCGCTGATAGTATTTGGGGTCGGGCTTGAGGCCCCTGCGCATGGGGCCTTGCGCGTAGAAGCATTCGGACGACATGCGGCTCGCGTGCACGTTCTCGATCCACGTGCGCGCGGCTCCGCCGTTGATCGACACCGCGTTGCACGACCGCAGGTTCATCGTCCAAAAGCTCGACCTGTCCGCGCGGCGGAAGTTGAGCGGGATGTCGCCGAGGCCGGTGTGGCCGACCATGCGCATGTTGCGGAGGGTGACGTCTTTCGTTTTCGACAGGCGAATGACCGGCCCTTTGCCTTCGCTGATGTCGAGCACCGTGTGCGCGGGGTTCTCGCCCTCGATCCAGATGCTTTGATCGGTCCCGACCGTGAAGCCGCGGTCGAGGCGGTAGTGGCCCGACGGGATGAAGAGGTTGCGCTGCTGCGCGAGCGCGGCCTTGAGCGCGCGCTGGATCGCGGCGCTGTCGTGGTGGCGCACGCGCGCGGCCTTAGCGGCCGTGGCGGCCGCGTCCTTCAACACGAGCACATTGCCTTCGACCGCGACGATCTCCGTGATCAGGTCGTTGCGCGCGTGAAAGGTGATGAGCGTGCCCTTGCGCCACGCCTTGGTCTTGAAGCGCACCGCGACCCCGTCGCTCAGCGTCTGCCAGTCGCCGGTGACCGCGACCTTCACAGTCCACGTGTTCGCGATGTCCTTGCTCCAACGGAAGGTGGCCGGCTTCTCGCCGTCGATGTCGAGCACGAACGTGCGCCAGAAGGTCTGTTTGCCGTCGAACCCGCGCAGCTCGACTTGGTCCTTGATGGGTTTGCTGCGATACATCTGTCCCGGGTCGTACACGCGCGCGTCCTCAAAGCGCGTCCGCGCGCCGTACACGACGATGCCCTGCCCGGGCTTGAAATCGCCGACTTTGGCCACGGAGAGCCGTTTCGAGCCGGCCTCGATATCCCCCTTTGTCTCGAACGTCGAGCCGGACGCGCGGTAGTCGCGCACGTTCACCCACCCGCGGGTGGGCGGAGTGGGCCGCTGTGCGAGGACAGACTTGGCCGCGTCCGGCGCCGCGGCGAACGCGGCCGTTGTAAGCGCGAGTAACACGGCGAAACAGGCGCCGCGTGCGCTCGGTATTGTGCGGAAGATGTTCATCGAGTTCCTCCAGATTCGTTGGCCTTGTTGCGACGAAGCCATTCGCGCCACTTCGCGGCGTCGAACCCGAATTGCTGGCCGGTGATCTGCTTCAGTGAGTTGGCCGCGTAGTACTTGAGCGTGTTGTCGCTGGAGTTCTGAAGCACGTTGACGAGCGGCATGACCGCGGCCTTAGCCTTGAGATCGCCGAGCGCCCACGCGCAGTGATGGCGCACGCGAGGCACGGAGTCGTTCATGCCGCGGGCAAGCGCGGGGACCGCGCGCAGGTCGCGCAGCTTCCAGAGCGCGAACGCGGCCTTGAAGCGCGTGTCCGCGTCGACGCCGGGATTCATGAGCGCGGCGAGCCCTTCGATGCCGCCTGCGTCGCCCATGAGCGCGGCTGCGCCGGCCGCCGCGCCGCGCACGAGGGGCGACGCGTCCTTGAGCGCGCGGCGAATCGCGTCGGCCGCGCGCGGGTCTTTGAAATGGCCGAGCGCACGCACCGCGTAGTAGCGCACGCGCGGGTCCGGGTTCTTGGCCGCGGCGAGCCAGGCTGGGAGGAGGCTCGTATCGCGGACATCGGCCAGCGCGTAGGCCGCGGGGTATTTGGCTTGGGCATCGTTGCCGGCGAGCAGGGCCGCGAGCGCGGAGGCCGCCGGCTTGCCGATCTGTTTCAGCGCCAATGCCGCGTGGTAGCGCACGCGCTTGTCCGGGTGGCGCAGCGCCTTCGCCAGCAGGTCGACTGCGGCCGGGCCGAGCTGCGCCAACTTGTTCGACGCTTCCCGCTGCGCGGCCGGGCCGCCGGTGGAGAGTTGCTTCATCAGCCCAGCCGCGTCCTGGGCCCTGCACGCGCGCGCGGGCCACCACGCGGCCGACACAGCTACGACGAGCCAGGCAGTCACGGCTCGCTTCATGTCTGAATCCTCCCATGAATGATGAGGGCAGCGGCCCCCGCCGTTATGCCAAAGGCCGGCCCGGGATGCAAGGCGCGAGCCGCGCGGGATCTCCCGCACGCCGCGTGATGCTCCGCGCGCGGCGTCAGATCAGCACCAACGGCACCGCCATCTCCGTGCGCGTCAGGCCTCCGTGCACGCCGGGGTTCTGCGGATGGCCATCGAAAGGCAGAATGTAAAACTTCGCCGGCTCCGGCGCGAGGCCCACAAACGTCCCGATGCGTCGCCTCATGAGTGGCGACAGTTTGTCCGGGCCGAGGAGGCGCAGCACCTCGACTTGGTTCGCAGTCAGTAGGGCGAAGTGCTCGCCGAATCGGCCGGCGAACTCCTCCGCGAACGCGTCCTCATGGCCGGGCCGCACGTGGAACATGGGCACGGACGGCTCGCCGCTGGGCTGCGCGAGCAGGTGCGTCGCGAGGGGGTCGCTCGCGGGCAGCACGAAGCGGCGCTCCTTGGGCACGTTCGTGTGGCCATGGTCCGCGGTGACGATGAGGCGTGCGCAGCCGCGGAGTTCATCGGCGAGGCTGGAGATCAGCCGGTCCAGCGCGGCCGCAAGCTTCTTCGCTTTGCCATGGCCAGTCCCCTTCTCGTGGCAGACCGTATCGAGCTGCGGGATGTAGACGTACGTGAAGCTCGGCTTGCGCGCCTGGCGCACGGTGTGGACCGCGAGCATCAAAGCTTCGCTGATGCTCTTGTATCCCTCCCGCCGCGTCTCGCCGGTCGAATAGCGCGTGTACGCGCTGTCACAGATGTTTTCGGGATAGACGCTCAGCACCTCGCGCTCGAATCGCGGCCAGATGCTGGGCGCCGGGAAGACGTCCTCGGCCGCGAGGCCCAACCGTTCGAGCGGCTTCTCCGAGTTGCGCTCTTGGAACGGCAGCGTCACGATGCCCAAGTTGCGGCCGTCGAGGTACGTCCACCATCCCGGCGCGGCGTGCGCGCAGGGCCACTGGCCCGTTGCGAGCGTCGTGAGCGCGGTCGCGGTCGTGGAAAGGAAGACCGCCTGGAGGGGGTGTGCCACGTGCTCGCGGAGGAATGCCGCGTCGTAGAGCGTTTCGAGTTGCTCCAGGCCCAGGCCGTCCACGAGCACAAGGACGAGGTGGTCGTGGTGGCCGATGGCCTCTGCGAGCTTGGCCGCGTTGGCGCTGAGTGGGATCCCGCCAACGCCACAGAGACTCGCCAGCGCGCGCACGAGGTCCACGAAGTTCGACGTGTCCGCGTTTGGCCGCACCAGCAGGCCGGAGTTGAACCAACTCTCGACTCGCCGTAGGTCACTCATGAGCGTTGATCCTCTGCGCGGTGTGCCCCGGCTAGAGCCTGATGTCCATCGCGATTTCGTCGCAGTCTGGGAAGTGGGGGCAGCGCACGCATTCGGACCAAACCTTGTGGTTGAGCGTATCCTTGGGCGTCTCCGCGAACCCCTGCTTGGCGAAGAAGTCCCGCTTGTAGGTGAGCGTAAACACGCGGGCGATGCCGATCTCCCGCGCCTCGTCGAGGCAGGCCTGCACGAGCTTCGCGCCCAAGCCCTCGCCCTGGTGCTCTTGGGCCACGGCCACGGATTTGATCTCGGCCAAGTCCTCCCACATCACGTGCAGCGCGGCACAGCCCGCGAGCTGGCCGTCGGCCTCGCACACCCACAAATCCCGCACGTTTTCGTATAGCTCCGACAGCGAGCGCGGCAGCATCATGTCGTCCTTGGCGAACGAGTTGATGAGCGTCTGGCAGGCCTTGATGTCGGCGATGGTGGCTTTGCGGATGTTCATGGGTGGCTCATACGTGAGGGAGGCTCACGCAAAGGCGCAAAAACGCGAAGGAGAACGGACGCGTAACCGCCTACGGGGCTGATCGCGCGGAGCGGAACGCCTTCGCGTTCCGACGGCCGGTCCCGAAGCTTCGGGATCCGCTCCATTACAGCGTCGCCTTCACTTCCTCGAGGAGCTGGGTCATGCGCTTGCCGTATTCGACATAAATGTTGTACGCGCGCGCGTCTTCGGCTTCCTTGCCAGCGTGGACCGCGGCGGCGATGTGAGGCTCGATGCTGAAGCCGCCGTCGTACCCGCCCTTGAGCAGGTCGGCCACGATCTCGCGCACGTATCCCGCGCCTTCGCCGGGGTAGCAGGCCTCGCACTTGCCATCGGGCAGGCGCTTGCGGTCCTTGATGTGCACGTACACGATGTGCGGCTTGAGTTGGTTGTAGTAGTCCCATCCGTCTTGGCCGTGGCCGATCACGTTGCCCGTATCGTACACCGCCTTGAGCGCGGGCGAGTCGACCGCCTCGAACATCGCGAGCGCCTGCTCCGGCCCCTGGCCGGCCCAGCCGGAGCAGTTTTCATGCACGAGCGTGACGCCGCCGTCCTCCGCAATCTTGGCCAGCTCCTTCATACGCCGAATCGCCTCGGCTTTCCATTGGTCATCGGGCCAGGGGTTCTCCTTCGCGTTGGGCCAACTCATGGTGCGCATGAACGGGCAGTCGCATCGGTGCATGCGCGGGATCGCGGTCTTCAGTTCGTCCACGTCCTGTTGGAAATCGGTGTCGATGGGCGTGGCCCAGTTGCCCAGTTTGGACGCGAAGCACGACACGTGCATGCCGGCCTCTTCGATCTTGCCGAGCGTGTAGTCGAACTTGTCGTCGGGCATATCGGAGAAGCTCACGCTGTCCACGAGGCGCACCTCGATC
>JAJRTI010000445.1 GCA_024278415.1 Planctomycetota bacterium
GCCCCCCCGCAGATCGTGCGGCTCTACGAAACGAACGACCCCGGCGACATGACGGGCTTCGTGGGCCGGCCCCCGGGATACGAGCACTACCGCTTCTACGTGCAGCACCTGCTCAACAGCGAAGTGGTGCCGGAGTAGGCGCGGTCGCCAGTGCTCCGGTACCTCCAGCTACGGTTACCTTGCAGCAAGGGCGATCATCAGAACTCACCAGATCAATGGGAGGCAGCACTTCCCCGAACGGGCTGCATCCGAGCGTATTCGCGTTCTCGGCCGGCTCTGATCTTCCCCGCTCCTGTGCCAGCCTAACGAGTTAGTCGGCCGGGAACAGCGTACCATTGGCCTCGTTGGGATACGCTATCTTGCACAGCTCTGTTGCCTGGGCATTGAACTCCAGATGGTAGGGATCCTTTCTGAGGATCTCCAGAGCCGCCGCATTGACGAACGGCACTGCCTCCCTGAGCGCGAACACGTGGCCTCGCCACTTGATGGCATTGTACGCGTCGACCCACTTCTCTATGGGGAAAATGTCGGTCAGCGGCACGAACTCCTGCTGCGCTCGGCCTGGTCTTGCGCTGATCGGTATCATCACGCTTCGGACCTCCTCGACCGTAGGCGGCTTGGGGATGTCGAGAAGGACATGGTGTGGCTTGAATCGCTCTTGGACCTTGGGCGCGCCTCCGGACTGCATCTTCCTCCTCGCGCCATTGTAGATCTGTTTCTGTAGATGCTCCTTTTCCGCTGCGTTGCGGCCGCACGCGAGTAGCTTGCCAAAGCCCAGATTGGCAGTCTGATTCCCGTCGAAGTCTGGGATGAAGAGCCTCGAGATGATCAGCGCTCTAGTGTAAAGCTCGCGGTTTGCCAGCATCTGAAGCATCTCGTTAGCAATGTCGTCGCTCCCCAAGCCGGGCGTTCGTGACTCCGATAGCAAGCTCCTGTCGGTGAGGCGCAGAAAGTCAACGGGATGACCCAGGACAGGGTCCTTCTTGGGAAGCGTCGTCAGCCTCTTGAGCGCCTGGTGGAACATGCCCTCCACGCATCTGATCTTGTGGTGATGGTAGAGGTATGAGTAAAGCATGAGCTTGCTGATGATGATCTGCTCCAGCGCCGTGATCCCTTCGATGGGTATGGACAGGCGCACGATCTTCTCCCCTTCCTTGAGCCTCGGGTACTCGATGGCGTCTACGGTGTAGAGGAACCGCTCAAGATCGTAGACGACCGTCGGCCCCGCGAAGTAGGCATCCCGGACCAGATAGTCAAGCTTGTAAGCATCCATGGGGCCGTTAACGATATCGGCCAGGAACTTCTCAGATGGCGCCGCTCTGTACCCGATAATGTTGCCCGCGATTTCATCTAGGTGATCATCTGTACACACCCAGCCCTTGAGGATGCCCCCGGCCTGCAGGCGCTGCATGAACTCCCGGAAAGGCTTGGACCGCACGACCAGCCAGGACATCACCTCGTGGGGCTTGGGAGTCACCTGATACGTTTCATTGAGCGATCCAATCAGCGCTCGGAAACCGTCTGATTGTCCGTAGATCGTCTCCGACACATGCGAAAGACATGAATGGCCGACATCATGCAACAGAGCAGAAAGGCGCACGAGCATGTGCTGGGTGCGGTCGATCTTGCCCTCCTGCTTCTCGTTGATGCTGCTTACAATCCGCCCAGCAACGGTCACCACCCCCAGGGTGTGATCCAGACGTGTGTGGAGGGCCGTGGGATACACAAGCTGGGAGAGACCAGTCTGACGGATGTCGCGCAGCCTTTGAAGGAGCGGGCTGTCCAGAATCGCCACTTCCCATGGGTGAAACCTGCTCGTGCCCCAAACGGCGTCCCGGATCGACTTGTCTCTATCGTGCTTCTCTGGTTCGTAGCCGGCCAGCGTGTCCGCAACCCACTCATCCACCCGAGCCTGGAATTCGCTGAGGACTGACTGGTCGTTCATGTTGGAATCCCCCTTGGGCCTGTCCTACTGCCCACCAGGAGACGGAACCCCGAGCCTCTCTTTGAACTCTTCGGCGATTCGGCTGAAAACCTCCTCCTGCTTCGGCGAAAGAGATCTCCTGAAACCCGTTGCCGAAGACCAATCTGTAACCGTGATCTCGTTGTATCTGTAGGTCGGGTTTGGCCGTGACAGCACGCCCGCTAGTTGGAGTTCCTGCAGGAGTTCGTCTATCTCTTCCGAATGGGGGTAGTTGCCGTTCGCGTCGAAGAGCAGATCCTGGACGAAAGTCTTCGCCTCCTCATCTTGCTTGAGGCCCCAGAAGAAGCAGTGCAGTTCTCTGTGGGCAGCCTGGAAGCAGTCACGATATCGGTTGTCTTTGACGAGGTTGGCAAGGAGGGCCAACAAGAACTGCCGTGCATCCAGCGATGTCGATGTCTCAACTACGGTAGTCATGGCTTGGTCCACTTTCGCAGCAAAAAAGAGGGGCTTATCCCTTCCCTATGAGCAACGATAGCACACAGGCGGAGACGCAGCAACGTCCCAACCCGGGGCACATTGCACGCATGCACGATAGCCATATGTAGCGTCGGCTGTCAAGGCCTATGCCACGCAACCGTGCTCACCACGCGCCAGGTCTTGGCTGGCCGCGCCTCGAAGCCAGTGTGGCCGCGTTTGGTGTAGATGCGCGTGCCGGCGTCGTCGGGGCGCACGTCGCGAATGGGGTAGCCGCGCTCGACGCGGTCGTCGGTCGTGACGAACAGCGTCGAGCCGATGAGCGAATCGCTTGGCGGCAGTTCACCATCGACGACGAACCACGAGTCGCCGTCCGCGCTCTGCGCGGACGCGATCTTGCCCGACCACTCCGCCTTCTCGATGGCAAGATCCTTTCCGGCACATGACAGCCGCGTGCCGGCGACGAAGCAGCCGTGCGTGGGCGTGACGACCGCCGCTCGTGCGTCAGTGGTGAGCCTGCCCAGGGGCGAGTCCAACGCCAGCGCCTGTGTTGCGAGTTGGCTCACGATTGTGTCCGTGCCTTGTGTCGTCTCCACGGCCACCGCGACCGCTTGCTTCGGTGCGCCGGCCGGCAGCGGCAGCAGCTTCACCCCGCGCACGAGCGCCTTGCCCTTGGCCGCGCCGGCGAAGACGGAGACGAACGTGTCAACGCCGCCTTTGCCCTTGCGCCGGCGGAAGACGTAGGGCAGCGTCGCGCCGCGGTCCGTGTTGCGGTAGTCGCGCTGGCCCCAGCCGTCGCCGATGACGACCTTCTCGCCCGGTGCGCCGGGCGACCAGGCCGCGAACTCGTACGCGTCGTCGACCTGCCACGTGATGCGCCAGGGCCGCGAGCCGTTGGCCTCGCGGCGGTTGCCAAGCGCGAGGCCGCCTCCGGGCAGGATGAACTCGCACTCGACCGTCCGCCATTCGTCCGTCGCGGCCACTTGCGGCCGAGTCTTGATTCGGCGATGGACGCGGTCGCGGGAGGACGCAGGATTGTTGGGCCACGCGACGATGCCCATGTTGACCCGCTTGGCGTTGCCGCGAATGTCGAAGCGCAGGCGGTAGGTTGTCGATGGCGCGCCCAAGAACGCGTCCGTGCCGCGGTACCCGTCGGACCGGCCGCAGATGAGCGCGACGTTGACGCGCTTGGTGCGCGGGTGCGGCCCGAGCGCGCGGAAGCGCACGCCGTCGTCAGTCATCTCGCGTTCCCCCTTCCCATCGCCGTTGTACTGTGACCACACATCGGGGCCGGCGGCGAGGTTCGGGCCGGCCGCGCGGCCGTCGATGATCTGCCGCAGATCCACGTTGCGCACGACGATCTCGCCCACGGCTGCTAAGTGGAACCGCACCGCGAAGCGGATGGGCTTCGCGTCCGCGTTGCCGGGCTTGAGTGAGAGGCCCTCGACCTTGTAGTCGTTGCCTGGGCCGTGGAACAGATAGTCCCGCGTGCTCCCGCCGCCCGCGCGGAAGATGTCGACGAGGTACGCGCCTGCTTCGCCATGGTCAACTTGGATGCACGTGCGCCGGTATAGGCTCGCCTTGGGGTACGCGCGCGACGACGCTTCCATGACCTTGACCCGCGGGGTGGCCGAGAAGAGGTGGAAGCTGCCGCGGCGGCCTTGGCGGCGCTGGTCCTGCCCGTCGAGCAGCACGAGGTTGTGCGCGAGCGTGCGATAGGTCATGCGCTTGTCCGGGTGGTCCCAGAGGTAGCCCAGGTCGGACAGCAACTCGCGGCCGTCCTGCCAGTAGTAGAGGTTGAGGCTGTCGTAGTGGTGGTGGCCGCCCCAGTCGCTCGCGTTGAGCACGGCTACGCCTTGCCGCCCGTCGGCCCCGCGGCGGAGGTAGCCCTGCGAGAGGTACGGGAACACGACGTCGGGCAGGCTGAGCCGCGGCACGTCGCGGGTGTCGAGGCCCGGCTCGCGGTAGAAGATGCCCTCGCGCATGTTGCGCGGCCTGTCGCCGGACAACTCTTTGAGCAACGCGATGTGGTCGTCGGTGGGGTAGCAGAGGGCGAGCAGCTCCGCGTAGCGCGAGCCGATCGAGGTGGTGCGGTAGCTGTCCGCGATGGGCGGGAAGCGGAGATCGCCCTGGAGCGTCCACAGCAGCCCCTGCCAGCAATCGCCGTACAGCGTGTCGCGGCACGCGTTCCAGTGCTCGATGCGCTTGCCATCGGCCGGCGCGTAGCCCTCGGGGTCGGAGTAATCCCGGAACGCGAGGCCGAACGTGCGCACGCCGCTCATGGTCATCATGGCGTACGCGGCCGACTCGGACGTGCCTCCGTCAGGCAGGAACCAGTCGTCGACCGTGCGCCGAAAGCCCTCGATGCCGAAGCGCACCATGCCCGGGTGGCCGACCACGAGGCCGACCATCGCGGCGCCGGCGCGGTTGCCCACGGACTTGTTGTTGATCGACCTATCGCACAGCGCGAGGTACGCGCCTTCGAGCAGCACGTCGCGCTCGATGCGAATGCGCTCCGCTTCGGAGTAGACCGGCGTATCTCCGTCCATGGCCTCGCAGGTCAGGTCGTACGCCTCGGCCACGCGGCACACCCATCCGCCGTCCATGCCCGAGGACCCGATGCGGCTCGCGGACCAGTAGCCGGTCCAAAGCTTGCGGTCCGGCTTGTTGGGCGGGTAGACCAGCTCGTCCACCGGCAGGTTCATGATGCGCTCGGCCGCGACGTGGGGATCGCAGTCCGCGTACTCGCCGTATCCATACCCGGCGTAGACGAGGTACTTGGGCAGCACCTCGGCGAAGCGGAGCAGGATCGCCTTGCACGCCCGCGCGTGGCTCGGCTGTTGGGTGAGCGCGTACGCGGTCGCGAGGTTGTAGAGCTGGCTCGTGACGTAGGCGAGCTTGCGCGCGCGGATCATGCCGGTGTGGCTGGGCCGCTCGTAGCGGTACCCGAAGCACTTGAACGTGTCGCCTCCGACAAACGAGAACTTCTGCCGCGGATCCCACTTGCTCTGGAGCACGACGGACTCCGGGAACGCGTCGTTGGGGAACACGGTCTTGCACACGCGGCAGGTGAGTTGGTCGGGCTTCTTGGGCGTCCAGGCCCACTGCCCGTTGGGGTGCCACGGCAGGCCCTTGGCGCGGCACGCGGGGCACGGCCCGGTCGTCGCCGGGGTGGTGATCTCGACCATGCGCTCCAGATACGCGGGCGTGATCTTCTTGGCGATTGTGTCGCCGTACTTGCGCATGCCCCCCGCGTAGCGCTTGGCCCAGTCGTAGCGTGCGATGTTCCGCCGCGCGCGCTCCAGGTCCTCCGGCTTGATCGCGGCCGCGGGGTGCACGACCGTCTTGCGATACCTCTCCCAGTCGGCCCAGTCGGTCGGGCCGCGGGATTGGGCGTGGGCGAGGGGCGCCGTCGTGAGAAGCAAGGCGAAGAGACAGAGCATCATGGCCGGTGCGAATGAACAGTGCATTGCTGGGTCCTGTGTTGTGTGAACTCCACGGAGCCTCCCGCAGACCGCTCGGCCGCAAGTAGCCGA
>JAJRTI010000446.1 GCA_024278415.1 Planctomycetota bacterium
GCCGCGCCGAGCGCGGCGCATTCGGGGCAGAAGCCACTCTTGAACGGGCACCGAGCCCCCAAGGGGCACTCGCCGCCAGCCGCGGCGTCGCAAAGCGGGTCGTTGCAGTGGAGCGGTTTCCCGCAGCCTCGGCACCGGGAGTATTGCTTTTGCTTGCCGAGTTGCTTCTGAAGCTTCGCCACCTGCGCGAGGGCTTGCTCCATGTTCTGCATCTGCTTGAGCATTTCTTGCAGCTCTTCCATCTTCATGCCGGCATCAGCCAGCTTCTGCGCGGCCTTGGCCACGTCTTCCGCGGTGAGTTGTTGTGCGGCCTGCTTGAGCGCCTTGGCCAGTTCGGGGTTCGTCTTCTGGAGCGCGTCGGCCATGTCCTTCAGTTCCTGCTTCAGTTGCTCCAGCTTCTTGCTGTCGAGTTTGCCTTCGTTGAGCTTCTGGGCCAGGTCCTTGAGCTGCTCGGCCGCGTCCTTCAGATCGTCCTTGTTCATGGCCTCCGCGATCTTCTTGGCGATCTTGAGCCGGCGTTCGAGTGCGCGCGGGAGCTTGGGCGCGGCCTGCTTGCCCAGGTTCTTGCGCCGGCGCTCGAGCGCGTCCGCGAGCTTCGACAGCTTCGCCATGGCCTTCGGTTTGGTCATGCCGGGGATCTTCAGCTCCTCAGCGATCTGGTCGAACTCCTGTTCGATCTTCTCCAGCTCGCGGTCCTTGCCCGTCGAGCCCTTCACCACTTTCCGCTTCAACTCGGCCAGCTTCGCGGCCTGCTGGGCCAGGAGCGCCTCCCGGTCCTTGCGTTCGCGGATCGCGGCCTTGCGGTTCCACGGATCGATGTCGGGCAACGCGAAGTGGACGACCAGCAACGCGACGATGGGGATGGCCAGGTAGCGCCCCTCCCAGGGCCATTCGAAGGGGAAGTGCCGCCGCACGTCGACCGCGCCCGCGCGGGCCTGCGCATCGCGCTGCACCGCCTGCACAATCGGGTCGCTCTCAGCCCGATCTGCGAGCGTGAGCGCGGTGGACAGGCGCTCTGCGAGACCAACTCGGAGATCCGCCTCGACCGCGGCCTGCTCGATCGTCGGCCTGGCAAAGTGCGCGCAGGCGCCGGCCGCGAGCGCCGCGGCCGCTATGGCCCACAGCGTCAGCGGCAGCGGGTCCACGTCGAACGGGAAAAACTTCAGCCCCAGGATCGCCACTGCCCCCGCGCACGCGGCGTAGAAGGCCCCCCGCAATGCGAACCGACTCGCGGTCTGAGCCAAGAGCCGGCGCTGGACCTGCTTGAGCGTCCTATGCATGACGCACCTCCCGTCGTAGTCATTGGCCAACCGTCATTGGTCATTGGCTCGAGCGACCGCCGCCGCCGTACGCGAATGACCGTTGCCCGGCCATGAACCAATCGCCAATCGCAGATCGACAATCCCTACCCCTTCACCACCGGGTTCTCCAGCGCGCCGATCTTGGCAACCTCGACCCGGCACACGTCGCCGGGCTTGAGGAACACCGGCGGCTTGCGCGCGAAGCCGACTCCGCCGGGCGTGCCGGTGGAGATTACGTCGCCCGGCTCAAGCGTGCAGACCTTGGAGAGGTAGGCGATGATGGCGGGGATATCGAAGATAAGGTGTTTCGTGTTCGACTTCTGCATGACCTTGCCGTTGAGCCGGAAGGTCACGTCGAGCGCGTGGGGGTTCTTGATCTCGTCCTTCGTCACCAGGCCGGGCCCCATGGGGCAGAAGGTGTCGAACGACTTGCCCAGCAGCCATTGGCCCCCCGCCTTCTCGAGTTGGTAGTGGCGCTCGCTCACGTCGTGGAGGCAGGTGTATCCGGCCACGTAGTCCATCGCGTCCTTGGCCTTGATCTCCCGTCCCTCTTTGCCGATCACGACCGCGAGTTCGGCCTCGTAGTCGACTTTCTTCGTGGCTTTGGTGAGCACGATGGGCTCGCCGTGGGCAATAACCGACGTGGCCATCTTGGAGAAGACCACCGGGTCGGCAGGGATCGGAATCTGGCTCTCTTCCGCGTGGTCGCGGTAGTTCAGCCCCAGGCACAGCACCTTGCCCGGGCGCGGCACGGGCGCGGTCAATTCAGGCAGCAGGCCCTCCCAACTGAGCAAGATGCCCTCCGCAGCCAGTTCCGACTCACACTTCTTGCGCATGCGCTTGACGAACGCGACGCACTTCTTCACCGCGTCCATGCTCTCCTCGCCGCCTTCGAGCAACTCGATCATATCGGGTGGGCAAAGCGCGTCGGCCACCGCGTCGGCGCGGGGGGTGCCGGCGCGGAAGATCATCGCAGCGCAGGCGCGGTTGATGTCCATGGCCGCGTCGCCCAGGCAGGCGGCCACGCGGATGTCGTCGGCGGTGCGGTAGCTGTACAGTTGCATCGGTGGGGATCCTTAGCTCAAGGGCGGTGCGGGGATGCGTGCGACGCGCAGCTTGAGTAGATCATAAGGTCGAGTACCGCGCGAGTCAAGGATGGATGCCGGGGAGGGCATTGGCGCTGTAAGCCTGCATCATGCCGTGGGACCGATCCGGCCCGGCGTGGCCCCCGGGCGTGTGCCCCGAAGAGGCAACGGATATCAGCCCAAGGTTGCGAACGCAGTTCGCTACCCTGGGTGTGAGGATACGCGAGCCCAACGATCCCTGAAAGGAAACCGGAAACACCCGCGCCCCATCCCTGTCCCGGATGGACCGCTCCGCCGGTGGGCCATCCGTGCGTTCCGCATCCCCGTTGGGCATGGCCCTATCGAGACTCCCCATGGCTTCCGCCGCTGATATGCTTCGTGCTACGATATCTCTGTTTGGCATACCCTAGGAAGGAGCATCTGTATGCAAATGGACATAACTACTGGGAGCCGCGTCGCGGCGCTGTGCGTATGGTTCCTCTGCTCGCCTGGGGCCGCCCAGCAGCAGGAGGCCAAGGCCATCCTCAACGCGGCAGGCGTCAAGGGAGGCCTGATCGTGCACTTGGGTTGCGGCGATGGCCAGCTCACGGCCGCGCTGCGCGCCAACGACGCGTACCTCGTCCACGGCCTGGACACGGACGCCCGCAACGTCGAGCGCGCCCGCGCCTACCTCCTCGGCCGCGGGCTCTACGGCAAGGTGGCCGTCGATCTGCTCCGAGGCGACCGGCTTCCCTACGTGGACAACCTCGTCAACCTCGTCGTGGCTGCCGACCTGGGCCGCGTGCCCATGCGCGAAGTCCTGCGCGTGCTCTCTCCCAACGGAGTCGCCTACGTCAAGCAACGCGGCCAATGGGTCAAGACCGTCAAGCCGCGGCCGGCGGACATCGACGAGTGGACCCACTACCTCCACGACGCGGACAACAACGCGGTCGCGCACGACTCCGTAGTCGGCCCGCCGCGGCGCATGCAGTGGGTCGGCAGCCCCAAGTGGTCCCGGCACCACGACCGCCTGGCGAGCCTCAGCGCGATGGTCTCCGCGGGCGGCCGGCTCTTCTACATCTTCGACGAGGGCTCGACCAAGTCCATCCTCCTGCCGTCCAAGTGGGCGCTGATCGCCCGGGACGCGTTCAACGGCACGATCCTCTGGAAGCGCGGCATCGCCAACTGGCAGACGCGGTTCTGGCCGCTCAAGAGCGGGCCGGCGCAGCTCCCCCGCCGGCTCGTGGCCACGCGGGACACCGTGTTCGCCACGCTCGGCATCGACGTGCCGGTCACGGCGCTCGATGCCGCGACCGGAGACGTGGTGCGCACGTACGAGCAGACGAAGGGCACGGAGGAAATCCTCGTCTCCAACGGCGTGCTGTTCGTGGCCGCCGACCCGGCGCTGAACACCGACAAGTATCGCGACCCGCGCGCGGTGCGCAAGCCATGGTGGACTGGCGAGACGGTGCGGGTCATGGCGATTCGCATCGCGACCGGCGAGACGCTCTGGCAGGCCGATAGCCCCGTCGCGCCGCTCACGCTAACAGTGGACGCGAAGAGCGTCTTCTTCCACGATGGGACTCGGGCCGTGTGCTTGGATCGCACCAACGGCCGCGTGCGATGGCGATCGGCGCCGCTGCCGCTGGTGAGGCGGATCATGTCCTTCTTCGCGCCGACCCTGCTGGTGCAGGACTGCGTCGTGCTCTTCGCGGGAGGCGAGGAGTCCGGGCTCGTGAAATCCACCGGCGGCGCCACCAAGTCCGACACGCTGACCGCGCTCGACGCGGCCACAGGCAAAACGTTGTGGACGGCCCCGCACCCGCCTTCGGGCTACAGTTCGCCCGAGGACCTGTTCGTGATCGACGGCGCGGTCTGGTATGGAGGCACGTCCAACGGCAAGCTCCCCGGCGCGGTCATCGGCAGGGAGCTGAGGACCGGAAAAGTCAGAGCGTCTTACGACTCCGCCGACGTGAAGACCTACTGGTTCCATCACCGCTGCTATCGCGGCAAAGCAACGGACCGCTACCTGCTCACGTCGCGCACCGGCATCGAGTTCATCGACCCCAAGACCGGGCACTGGGACATCAACGACTGGACCCGAGGCGGCTGCATGTACGGGATCATGCCTGCGAACGGCCTCGTCTATACGCCGCCCCATGACTGCGCGTGCTACCTGGAATCGAAACAGTTCGGCCTCAACGCGCTCGCGCCGGCAAGGCGCGGAAAGCAGAGAGCGGAACGCGAAGACGCCCGGCTCGTGCGCGGCCCCGCGTATGGGAAAATCGGCAATCGCCAATCGGCAATCGACAATCCTCAAGATTGGCCGACCTATCGCCACGACGCGGCGCGCAGCGGCCGCACCCCTGCCCAGGTGGGCGCGAACCTGAAGCAAGCCTGGGCGACCGAACTCGGCGGCCGCCTGAGCGCGCCGGTGATCGCCGAAGGCAAGCTCTTCGTCGCGTCCATCGACACGCACACCGTGCACGCGCTCGACGCGCGCAGCGGCCAGCGCGTGTGGAGCTACACGGCCGGCGGCCGGGTCGACTCGCCGCCCACGATCTACCAGGGCATGGCCATCTTCGGCTGCGCAGACGGCTGGGTCTACTGCCTGCGCGCGTCCGACGGCGCGCTCCTGTGGCGCTTCCGCGCGGCGCCGCGGGATCTGCGCCTCACCGCATTCGAGCAGGTCGAATCCGTGTGGCCGGTGCACGGCAGCGTGCTCGTGCAAGACGGCGTGGTGCGCTTCGTCGCGGGCCGGTCCATGTTCCTCGACGGCGGCCTCCGCCTGCTCGCGCTCGACGCGGCGACCGGGCGCACGCGGTCGGAAATCGTGCTCAACGACCGCGACCCGTCGAACAACGAGAGCCTCCAGCAGTACGTGAAGGCGCTCAACATGCCCGTCGCTCTGCCGGACGTGTTGTCCAGCGACGGCAAGCATTTCTACATGCGCGGCCAGGCCTTCGACATGGACGGCAGCCGCCCCAGGCTCGCTCCCTACGCGGGCGACCCCGTGGGCCAGGGCTCGCAGCAGGGCGGCGAGACCGCGCACCTCTTCTGCCCCACCGGCTTCCTCGATGGCTCGTGGCTTCACCGGTAGTACTGGCTCTTTGGCCGCACCTTCGCAAGCGGCTGGAACTCGTACTACGTGGCCGGCAAGTTCACGCCCGCCGGCCGCATCCTCACGTTCGACGACTCCAAGGTCTTCGGCTTCGGCCGCAAGCCGCAATACTATCGGTGGACGACGCCGCTCGAATACCAACTCTTCCGCGTGAACCGCGAGGCGCCCCAGGTCGACCTCAAGGCTCTGAAGAAGACCGGCAGCGGCGCCCAGATCCGGATCGCAAACTCGAAGAGCCTCAACCCCGTGGGCAAGGCGCTCGCGGTCGAGGCGTGGATCAAGCCGGAGCGGCCCGCGGGTGTCGTCGTGTCCCGCGGCGGCCCGCTCCACGGGTACGCGCTCTACCTCAAGAACGGCCAGCCCTACTTCGCGATTCGCCGCGACAAGCAGATCTACCGCGCGCACGCGAAGCAGAAGATCGTCGGCAAGTGGACCCATCTGGCCGGCGTGCTGACCGCGGACAAGAAGCTTCAGGTCTACGTGAACGGCAAGCTTGCCGGCTCCGGCGAAGCGCCGGGCCTGCTCACGAAGACGCCCGACCAACCCACGGGCATTGGCGCAGACGACCGCGGCGCCGTGTCCGACTACCGGTCCCCATTCACGTTTGCCGGCCTCATCGACGAGGTGCGCATCTACCACGGCGACCTGAGCGCCGGGGAGATCGCGCAGCATGCCGCGCAGCCCACGAACCGCGACGCGAAGCAGGCCAAGCTTGTGCTCGCGTGCTCCTTCGACAAGGGCGACGCGGCCGACGAATCGGGCTGCGGGAACAACGGCGAGATCATCGGCGTGAACTTCGCCAAGGGCAAGGTGGGCCAGGCGCTCAAGTTCAAGCCGACCCGGCGCCGCGGCGCGTCGCACCATCTCGCGTACGACTGGACGCAAGACGTGCCCCTGCTCGTGCGCGGCATGACCCTCGCCGGCGACACGCTGTTCATCGCCGGGCCTCCGGACATGCTCGACGAAGTGGCCGCGCTCCGCCGGCTCGGCGACGCGGAGGTGCAGGCGAAGATCGCGGAACAGGACGCCGCGCTGCTCGGCCAACGCGGGGGGCTGCTCATGGCCGTATCCACGGCTGACGGCGCGACGGCAAGCAGGGTGAAACTCGCGTCGCCGCCGGTGTGGGACGGCATGGCCGCCGCAAACAACCGGCTCTACCTCGCAACAATGGACGGCAAGGTGGTATGCTTGGGGGGCGAGTGACGGGCCCGCTCGTCGTCCGTCTCCGCCCAGATCTTGACAGTATGCAAGGGGGCATTATTCGTCTCCAACGTCCGAGAACGTGACAAATGTGTCAAGTTTCGCGAGGCACTGGAGCGGATCCAGAAGCCTCGGGATCCGCTCCACCTCGACGGTTTGAGGCGACGCTTCGCTAGTGTCCCGTCCCGCAATTACGTGCACATATCCGGGTAGTGGGCCGCGCCCAATGCCATTCACTTAAGGATCATTTCGCCCGCGAAATCTACGGCGCATGAGCAACCGCGCACTCCTTGGCCAGCTTTAGCTGGCCTGTCTGATTGCCACCAGGTTCATCTGGTGGTCACGATGGCCATCTCCCAAAGCAGAATCAGCCTGCTTCAGCAGGGCTTCTCTGCCTGGCGTCATGGAATCGAGAAGCCGCGCTGAAGCGCGCTCCCGCCAACGAAGGGCGGGCCTTGCTGTCCACCAC
>JAJRTI010000447.1 GCA_024278415.1 Planctomycetota bacterium
ATGACCCGGCGGTGCGGGCCAATGCGCTCATCTGCCTGATCAACCAGGCCAATTACCTGCTGGACCAGCAGATCGCCTCGCTCGAAAGGCAGTTTGTTGAAGGGGGCGGGTACAGCGAACAACTCGCCGCGGCGCGGCTGGCCGAGCGGAACCGAAGGAGGACGGATCCGTCTGATCGGCCTGATCCGTCTGATCCGTCTGATCCGTCTGATCCGTCTGATCAGATCCCTCTCTGCCCCCTCTGCGGCAAGACCATGGTGCTGCGCACCGCCAAGACCGGGCGGAACGCGGGCAACCAGTTCTGGGGCTGCTCTGCTTACCCCGAATGCCGCGGGGTTGTGAACCTGTGAACCGATGGCATGCTACGCGATCGCGGCACAAACGATTCCTGAGGCCCGCCCATTTTTGACAGCCTGCACGGCTTGCCGTATACTGTCTTCTCGCTCTGGAGTCGCCATCCGCCGCGGCCAAGCGCCATACATCGAGAGGAGACCGGCCACCGTGGGAACGACCGCAGAAACTCAATTCGACGCCCAAGCTGAGCTGGGGAAGCTGCACGAGCGGTTGGAGTATCTCGGAGACTCTCTTTGACTTGGCGCACAAACGTGAGGAGATCGGCCAGATTGAGGGGAAGATGGGAGCCCCGGACTTCTGGAACAACCAGGAGGCCGCGCAAGGCGTCATCGCGCGCCTGAAGGAACTGAAGCGCCAAGTCGAGCCCTACGACGAGATGCGCAAGGTCTGTGACGACATGAGGGAGCTGTCGGAACTCTTGGAGTTGGACCCCGACGAGGAGACGCGGCGGGAAATCGAGACCGAGACGCGGAATCTGCGTCGACGGCTCGACCGGTTCGAGCTGAACGCGATGATGTCCGACCCGGCGGACGCGAGCAACGCGTACCTCAGCGTGCACGCGGGCGCGGGAGGCACGGAGTCGTGCGACTGGGCGCAGATGCTGCTGCGCATGTACACCCGGTGGTGCGAGGCGTCCGGTTACAAGCTGGAGACGGTGGAGCTTTCGGAGGGTGAAGAGGCCGGCATTCGCCAAGGAGTGGTGCTCGTGAAGGGGCCTTACGCGTTCGGGTATCTGAAGTGCGAGATCGGCGTGCACCGACTGGTGCGCCTTTCCCCCTTCGACTCCGCGCACCGACGGCACACGTCGTTCGCCGCGGTGGACGTGATGCCCGAGGTGGACGACAACGTGGAGATCGAGATTAACGAGGCCGACATCCGTGTCGACGTGTACCGCGCCAGCGGGCCAGGGGGGCAGCACGTCAATAAGACGTCGAGCGCTGTGCGTCTCACGCACGAGCCTAGCGGCATCGTCGTGCAGTGCCAGAGCGAGCGGTCGCAACTCAAGAACCGCAAGATGGCCATGAGTATGCTCAAGGCGCGGCTCTACCAGCAGAAACAGCGCGAGCGTGAGGAAGCGATCGCCAAGGCGTACGACGAGAAGGGCGAGATCGCGTGGGGCAACCAGATTCGCTCCTACGTGCTCCAACCCTACACCCAGGTGAAGGATCTGCGCACGGAGGTGAAGACCTCCAACGCGCAGGGCGTGCTCGATGGCGACATTGACTTGTTCATAGAAGCGTATCTCAAGTACTCCCTGAAGCACGATGGATAAGCAGCGCATCACAGTTCTTGGAGACGGAGGCTGGGGCACCACACTGGCCACCGTGCTGGTTGAGAACGGCCACGACGTGCTCGTGTGGAGCCCGTTCGAGGAGCAAGCCGCGGAGTTCAACGCCAAGCGCGAGAACGCGAAGTTCCTGCCCGGGGTTGCGCTCCCGGAGTTGCTTCGGTTCACGGCTGACGTGGGCGAGGCCGCGGCGCGTGCGGAACTGGTCGTGTGCGCGATCCCCACGCTTTACATGCGTGAGAGCTTGGGCCTGTTTGTTGGCAAGCTCGCGGCCCACGCGGCCATTGTGAGCGTGGCTAAGGGCATCGAGAACGGCACGCTTTTGCGCGGCAGCGAGATCATCGCCGATGTGCTGGGCGCGGTGCGCGTGGGCGTGCTTTGTGGCCCGAGCCACGCCGAGGAAGTCGCCCGGCGCCTGCCCACGAGCATTGTGGCTTCGTCGCCAGACGAGGCCCTCGCCCGGCAAACCCAGCGCGTGTTCATGACCGAGCGCTTCCGCGTCTACACCAATCCCGACACGGTCGGCGTCGAGTTGGGTGCGGCGCTCAAGAACGTGATCGCCATTGCCGGCGGCATCTGCGACGGCCTGGGCTTCGGCGACAACAGCAAGGCCGCACTCGTGACGCGCGGGCTGGCGGAGATGGCGCGCTTGGGCTGCGCCATGGGCGCGCGGCGGGAGACGTTCGCCGGCCTCACCGGGCTGGGAGACCTCATCACGACCTGCGTCAGCCCGTTTGGGCGCAACCGCCACGTGGGCGAGCAGATCGCCAAAGGCAAGACGCTCGCCCAAGTCATTGAGGACATGCACGGCCAGGTGGCCGAGGGCGTGCGCACGACGCAGTCCGTGTGCCAGCTCGCGGACCGGCACGGCGTCGAGATGCCGATCACGCGAGAGGTCGCCAACGTGTTGTTCGAGGACAAGTCCCCTCTGGACGCGGTGAGCGACCTCATGATGCGCGCGCCGAAGTCGGAGGTGGAGGAGCTGGACTAAGTAGAGCATTCCGTAAAGCCGTCCGGATCTTCCGCGCAATCCGTCGTTGGCACGCACGCCAATGCGTGGGCGGAATAATGGAGTGATGGAAGACTGGAATGAGGCCGCCTGTGCCGCAGCATTCCAACATTCCAGCATTCCATTCTTACTGCCACGCCCTGCCGCCCAAGCCTGGCCAGAGACGCGGCTACAAGTGTGCTGCGAGCGCACTCAATCCTTGCTTGGACTTGTGAAATGCTGGACGAGAGAGGGCTGGCGTAGATGCCTCAAGACGACGCACATGAAGCTCCCGGCTCGCTCGCCGCGATGCTCCTCTACTGGGTGGCGGGCTTCCTGCTGTGGCATGCCGTCGCCGGGCGTTGGGAGGCCGCGTCGCCCATGCTGGCCCGATGGTACGCGGGCATGGTTTGCGCATTGGTGACTGCGTCGGGGTTCAGCATGTTGGCCGCGCGCCTGCCCGAGTCTCGGCGGCTCGCGGTGTGGGGGGCGACCGGCGCGCTCGTGGTGGTGGTGTGTTCGCTGTGGCTCGGCCGGGGGCCATGGCGTCTTTTGGCCATCAACGTTGGCGTGCTCGCCGCGACGTTTTGCGTGGGCGCGTTGCTCGGCGAGCTGGTGGAATCCGTTGAGTATGCCGTGCCGATGCTGTTTGCCGCGTCGGTGGACGCGGCGCTTTGGCAGTGGGGCGGGTTCGATGCGGCCAGCGGCGCGCTCAGGTTTCCCGTGCCCGTGGTTGGCCCGGAACAGCCCTTTCTGGCGCCCAGCGAACTGATCCTCTTGGCCGCATTTCTCAGGGGCGTGGATCGGCTTCGCATGGGCCCCAGCCACTTGAACGCGGCCACGGCGGTAGGGATCGCCGCGTTTTGCCTTTCTTCGGGCGCGCCCGGGTTGGAGGGCATCCGATGCCCCCTCATGTTGGCGACGTTCGTGGGCATGCAATGGATCTGCGGTCCATCCAACGGCGAGGCCGGCGAGCCCGCGCCAAGCTCCGGGCGCATCGTCGCGTTCGGGCTCGTTCTCATCTTTTGCACGTTGGCCTCGACCCTCGCCCCCGGCATGGCGTCCCTATGGCGTTCGTAGAGGGGCGCCTGCAAGGGAGATTTCTCTTTGACAAACCAAACCCCCATTGTTATCATGCGCTCCTTTCATGTCCCGACGGCCGCCTGGGTTGGGTTGCGGGGTGATCGCGGTTGGGCGCATTTGCGCAGGCGAAGGCCGCATTCTATGAGAACACACGGAAGGTCGCAATGACTACGAAACGATGGTTTGCCCTGGCGATCGTTCTGGTAGCCGCCCCTTTGCTTGTGGGTTGTGGCGGCGTGGCGAAGACCGGCGGCGAGGGCCCCAACTCCAGCGTGGCCATGTGCGCGCCGCTGATCCAGGATCTCCAGTCCTCTGATCTGGTCACGGTGCTCACGGCCGAAAGCAAGCTCAAGGATCTGGGCATGGACGCGCTTCCCGCGCTGGTGGACTTCGCCAAGCAGCCACCGGTCGAGGGCGACGCACAGGCACGGGCCGTGCGGCTCATCGGCTCCTTGGGCAACCAAGCCGCGGCCCAAGCCCTCGTCGATCTGCTGCTCAATGGAGCGCCGAGCCTAAACAAGGATATCAAGGGGCAGTTGATCCGGCTGGACAAGCTGACGGTCGACCCGCTCATTGCGGCGATCCCCAAGGCGAGCGGCCCGGCCCTCGCCGACATCAGCGAGATTCTTCTGCTCAATGGCGACAAGCTGACCGTGGACAAGATCGTGTACAGCATGAACCAGTATCTGCACCGCCAGACCGCGCAGGAAGGCCCGCAACCTGACCCCGCAATGGACGCGCGCTTTCGGCAGAACATGACGGGCGTGATGCGCGCCATGACGGGCCAAAGCATGGGCTTCGACCGCGACGCTTCCGTGGCGGAGCAGAACGCGGTGCTTGAGAAGTGGATCTCCTGGTGGGGCAAGAACCGGGACATCGTCGACATCACCCGGTAGAATCCCCGCAAGATCGAACAACACAAACGCCAGGGCATGCAGCTCTGGCGTTTGTGCGTTCTCTGGACGATGAACTCGCGCTGGACGGCCACGTCCAGCGCCACATGCTGCTCAGACGTGGCCTGAGGCGGCCGCTCTATCTTGCGTCCGAGGCCCGCACAAGATAGAGCTTGTAGTAGTGCGTGCGGTACTTGTGGCGGCTCGCCCATCCCTCGCGAAGCCCGCGCAGGGTTTCCTCCTCGAGTTGGTAGCCCTGCTCGAACACGACCTCACCGGCGCGCCGCATCCACGCCTCCATCTGCTGCCGCGGGTCGTCCTTGAACAGCACGAACCACACACGGCCATGGTCGCGCAGCAGGCGGTCGCAGTCCGCAGGACTTACGTCCCGGTCGCCCCCAAACTCCACCCATGTTCGGCCGTGATCCTGCTGGAAACGGTGGTAGCGCGTCCGCTCCCCGAGGTCGTTGTTGTAGAACCGGTAGAGCGGCAGATCGCCATCATAGTACCAGATGAACGGCGCGGGGTTGTACCCGAGCACGATCGCGTCGCCCGGCAGTGAACGGGCTTCCACCTCGGCCACCATCCCCCGCCACGGCACGACCACGTCCACGTCAGTGTACTGGGCGTTGCGGAAATAGTTGGTCAATGAGCCCGCGTCCAGCGCGAGCACGACCGCGAAGAGGGCGATGCGCAGCCCGCGCCAGCGTACGGTTGCCAGCGCACAGAGCGTGATGAACGCATACAGCGGGACGCCCGGCACTTCGTGTTTGGGGCTGCAAGCCGGCACAAACCAGCCGGCGAGCAAGGGCGCGCCGAACAACACGAGCGCGATCCGCATCCCGCGGCTTCGCCAAGCCGTGGCCGCGCCGCGCACGAACGCCCACCCGTAGAGCAGAAGCGCTGGCGCGACGATCGGCCAGCAGAAGGGGCTGACCGTCCAGCCCAAGCTAAAGACGAAGAAGAAGTAGGGGAGCTTGAAAAGGGGGCCGAGCTGGGATGCATAGTAGACTTGCCCCTTGGCTGCGTCTACGGTGGTGGCGAAGTTCGCCAAGAGCCAAGGCAGGAACAGCAAACCCACCGCGATCTGGCCCGCGGCCCAAGCGATGAGCCGCCGCCGCCGTGCGGGCCGCCAGTTGAACGCGAGGAACAGCACGTTGTGCGCAAAGATCAGCAGCACGCCGAAGTAGTGTGTGTACAAGCACAGCGCCGCGCAGGCCAGGTAGCCCGCCCAGACGCGGGGCTTCTCCTTGCCATCGACGGCGAGGCGCAGGAAGTAGTAGGTCGCCGCCCACGACACGAGCGGCAGCAGCGCATAGGGCCGCGCAATGCGGGACCAATACACATGGAGCGGCGACAGCGCGGTCAGCAGCGCGACGGACAAGGCCATGGGCCGGGACGCAAGGCGGCGAAACGCGAGGTAGACGACCCAGATCGTCGCGGTCCCGTAGATCGCAGAGAGCAGCCGAATCCACGCGTCCGACCGGCCGAGCCGAAGCCACAAGCTGAGCGTGGCCTCATAGAGAGGCACGTGCTCGACTTGCAGGAGTTCGCGCACGAGATGCGAAAACGTGCCGCTGGCCCGGCGAATGGACAGCAGCTCGTCGCACCACATCGTGCGGCCTTCCAAGTCCACGACGCGCAGGAACGCAGCCAGCAGCAGAATGCCGGCCAACGCCATGCCCGCGCGGCGGCGGTCGTGGTGATTAGGAGTGGCTTCTTCCAATCGTGTGTCCAAAGTGAGAATTGGGTTTCGTATTGCGTATTCCGTATGACGCAATACGCAATACGCAATACGCAA
>JAJRTI010000448.1 GCA_024278415.1 Planctomycetota bacterium
CGGGCGGCTCCGCCGCGCCTACAGCGCGGGGGGCCTGTGCATGCCGCCTTTGTCCTTGGGCTGAAGCCCAAGGCTATATCCCTGCACCCCGTCGGGGTGCGTACATGGGCCGTCATATTGGGCGGAGTGCGAGTTGCGCTCGTTTGTTGTGAACCAGCCTGAATCCACTTCGAAACTGAAACTCCAGAATGCAACGCGTTGGGATACGTACAATCAGACCTACACCCTAAACTTACCATAATAGCGCGCTGGGCGCGGGGAATCAATGGCGGGATCTAACACCAGTTTGCCCTAGAATCTCCAGCAGTTCTACCGCAAACGTAAACATTTCAGCCGAGTGCAAAGAGGGGCTTGCCTCGATGGCCCCCCACCGAGCCCGCGTCGGCGGGAGCAGGCTTTTGCACGACTGCGCCGCGTTCACCACCACGGCCTCCTGGCCCTACTTTCCTTGACACCCAAAGCCAGGCTGTGCAACAATACCGCGCCGTGGTCCCCCGCCCGCCAGTTCACGACGAAAACCGCATCATGCCCAACGACTCAGCGACGCCATCGCCCGTACCCGACGTCAGCCAAGCGCACGTGAGGGAGCTGATCGAGCGCGGCAAGACCGATTACCGGGTCTTCCATCTGATCGACACGCAGGACGACGTGGCCCCGGAACTCCGGGAGGCCGTTGTGGCCATCGTCGAACTGAACGTGCGCGAGGAGCTGAAGCAAGGCGAGGCGATTCGGAACACGGCGCAACAGTTGCTCCCGCGCGACGGCGGGACGCGGCTGTTCAAGCTCTGGCGCACGCTGCTTGAGAAAGCCGCGCCCGACCGCAAGGCGATGAAGGAAGTCTGCGCCGATTTTGTCGAAGTCGTGGACGCGGTGGGGCTCGACGTGCTGGAGGCGTCGATCGAGTTCGTCGGCAAAGTGCTGTCCGTGCACGGCCGCTTCGGGCTCGAAATCCTCCGCGGCCACCTGGGCGAGGCGCTGCGCACGCTCCCCGGCGAATCGCGAGCGGTTTATATCGAGTGGCTCAATCCATACGTCGAGTCGGCGTACGACAGGCCGTTCGGCGGCCTCGCGCGCATCGTGGGCGTGCTCGTGGCGAACGGCGAGTCGGACCTCCTCGCACAGTTGAAGGGGGCGCTTCCCACGAAGGCGTTCGAGGAGGAAGTGCCGCCAGACAAATTCGCGGTCAAGTGCGGCGAGGGCTTGGACCGTGTGCCGCGAGCGCTCCAGCCAACGTACGCGCGGCTCGTGTCGCTCATCGCGGTCGAGTCATGCGGGAGCGCCGCGGGCGTCGGGGCGCGGCTGCCCAAAAAGCTGGAGATGCTCGCGCCTGAACGAAGGGCCGATTACCTCGATTGCTTCACCCGATTGGTGCAGAGCGCCGGTGTCCGCACCGCGGGGTTTTGCCTCAAGAAACTGCACGCGTTCATGGTGGACGGCCGCAGCGCGGCGGCCTACGTGGACCAAGTCTGCGCGGTGGGCCAGCGGTATGGCGCAAGCGCGGCCGCGGCATTCGTCGAGCAGCGCACCGCGGCCAGCCGACACGCGTGGCCGGGCGCGTAGCGGAATGGTTGCTGGGCAGAACGCGCTCCGATCATCAACCAGGAACCAGCGGAAGGCGCGCCTGCAGAGAAGGTGGGTGCCCCATAGGCGGCCGCCGAATGACCAATGACGATCTGCTGGCCGCGCCACCCCCCCCACGGAGACCCCCACGCCATGCTCCCCACCGTCGACTTCTGCGGCCTCACCGTGACTCGGCTCATCTTGGGCGGCAACCCCTTTGGCGGGTACAGCCACCAGGGCCCTGAGCGCAACGTTGAGATGAACGACTACCACACGGTCGGCCGCATCAAGGAGACCATGCGCCGGGCCGAGGCGGCCGGCATCAACACGGTGATCATGAACAACGGCGCGAAGATGATCGAGGCCATCCGAGGCCACCACGCGGAAGGCGGCAAGCTCCAGTGGATCGCACAGGTGAGCGACGGCAAGCACGACTCCATGCTCGACGCGATTGATGAGTCCGTCGATGCCGGGCCAGCCGCGGTGTACTTCCATGGCCGGCGTGTCGAGGCCATGTACTTCGACCGCGACGAAGCGCAACTCAAATCGTGGATGGACCGCGTCCGCTCGCATGGCCTCCCGGCCGGCGTGGCCGCGCATGGGCCCGAGGTGCACCAGTGGGTCGACAGCATCGGCGCGGCCGACTTCCATGCGGTCTGCTTCTACCGCTGCGGCAGCCTCCACGACGGCGAGGGCCTCAAGTTCAAGCTCCGCGACGTGCCCCCGGCCGTCGAGTGCATTCGCGCGATCCAGAAGCCGTGCATCGGCTACAAGATCATGGCCTCCGGCCGGCTCGACCCGCACATGGCGTTCGAGTACGCATTCGACAACATCAAGCCCACCGACGTGGTCAACGTGGGTATGCACCGCGGCGACAAAGACGACGTGGTCGAGGAGAACGCGGCGCTGGTCGAGCAGGTTCTCGGGGCATGCCTCCGCTGACTCGCCAATTGCACGCCAACGCGGTTGCGAGGGAATCCCCCGAAGGTTGCCAACCTTCGGGAGGTTGAAGCGGAGGCGACCCTGACGGGTCGCACTACGAACGCGGCGGCCGCTACTCGCCCAACACCTTCGCCCACTCCTTGCCCTGTAGCTTCGCCAGCAGTGCGCGGCCCGTCAGTTCGTGTCTGCCGAACTGCACGGGGCCATCCCCGAAGTTCACGGCCAGCAGGTAGGCCGCCCCTGGGCCGCGGACGACGACCGCCACGGCTTCGTCGTCCGCGCACACGAGGTCGCCGCGCTTGACCTCCAGCTTCTCGATGGCGAGTGCGGCGTCGGAGCGCTTCGTGATCGCAAACGCCCAGGCGAACGTCGCGCGCTTGCCCCGCTGCCGCGCCATGACCATGGGCACCATCTCCGTCGGCGGGTTGCCGGGGGCGACCGCGGCGAAGACGCGCGTCTCGCGGTCGAGGTGCAGCGCGAGCGGCACGACGATGCCCTTCAGCTTGAACGCGCCTGTAAACGGCTTGGACGTGGTGAATGCGCGCACGTGCCGGGGCACTTGGTAGGGGACGGGATCTCCAAGCTTGCCGTCTTGCTTCTCCAGGGGTGCGTCCGTCACGAACTCGCCGCGATTGTGGAAGACCCAGTCGTACGTGTGCGCCTTGTCGCTCCGCGCGCGGTCGATGACGATGAACGTGTCGCCGATCATGCCGATGGTGCGCGTCACGCGCACGCCTGCATACACGTTGCCGGCATCCGCGCTCACGAGCGCGACATTGGGGCCGGTGTGGAAGAACTCCAGCTTGCCAGTCGTGGGCTTTTGGTCCTTCTCGTCCACTACGATGAGGTTGTGCGCCAGCGATCGCTTGTACCACTGCCGGTGTAGCGGCACAGAGTATTGAATCGACCCAGGATCGACCGCGAGGATCTGGCCGTAGCCGTACGTGACGAACCCGAGCTTGTCCGGGTGGCCGTGCCCCCCGCCGTGTGGGCCGTAGTCGAGCGCGAGGTAGAGCGCAGCGTCGCCTTGGCCGGAGCGCATGACCGCGATGCCGCTGGATGGGAAGTCGCGCGATTCCGCGGCGACGCTCGGTGCGTTTTCAGGGAGCGGCTCGCCGTAGAGCATAGCGTTCCACGACTTGCGCGAGCTTTTGCTGAGCACCTCCGCATAGCGCGGATCGCGGTAGTGCGCATACCCGTACTCATACTGCACCGGCCGCCAAATCGATCCGCCGGAGCCGCTGTCGTTGAACGCCGGCAGCCGGCCGTTGGGCATGGCGAACAGCAGCGGCGCGTCGAACATGCCCTTGAGCCGTTGGTGGTCGAGCCGCCACACGTCGATGCCGATGTTGGAGCAGGCCTGCGCGAGGTAGGTCAGCGGCGAAAGCGCGTAGAAGTGGTAGCCCCACGAGTTCTCGAACCACACGCCGTCGTCCTGGATGCCCTTCAAGATCTGCTGCTTGATGCCGCTGGGGGAGTTGATGGCGTACGCGGCCAGCGCCGCGTCGCCGCTCGCCAGCGCCGCGCAGCCAATGGCCGCATTGCGCCAGCAAGAGATGTTGTGGATGCCCATCCCGCGGGCCTTGCACGTGCGCGCGGAGGGCAGCAGCAGCTTCTGCGTGATCGCCTCGCGGTCCGCGTCGCTCAACGCCGGCGACGCCGCGATCAAGTCATAGGCTTGCGCAATGGGGATGAGCCAGACCGATTCACTCAGCACCGTGGCGACCACCTTGCCCCCGCGGCCGTCGCGGCCGTTGTTGTCCCGGTAGGGGTAGTGCTCGTATTTGTCCGCGTATTGCATGAGGATGTGCTTGGCGCGTTCCGCGTAGCGCGTGTCGCCGGTGAACTGATACGCGAGGCCGAGCGTGCGCGCGTTCGCCGCGAGGCGATGGTGCATGGACGTGATCGGCACGCGGTCGTAGGGCTCGCCGCTGTACTCGGCCTTGCACTTCTTGCACACGTGGAGCCCCGGCTTGGGCGTTCGCTCTCGGCTGCCGCACTTGGGGCATACGTGGAATTGGCCGCCGTACTCAGTCTTGCACTTGTTGCAGACATTCATCATCGGCCTCACCGTGCGCAGGCGGCTGCCGCATTTCTTGCACGCGTAGAAGTGGTACCACTGCCCCTGCACGTCCGGCACACGGAGGTCCGCGGTGAGGAGCTGGTCCGCGCTCTTGATGATGTTGTCGTACGCGGCCTTGGCCCAGGCATACTTGGCGGCCTTCGCCTTGATGCGCGGCACGGCCGCCTTCGTCAACGTGAGGAATGGATGTTCGAGCTTGGGCAGCGGCGTAGCCACATCCAAGGTCTGGCGGAGCAACGAGTCCGGAGCATCAGCTTGGCGAACAGTAACCGGTATCTGGAAGCTCGTGAGCGGCTCGACCTTCTCCTTGCGCAGCGTGGCCCGCACCTTGATCTCAGCCGACTGGCCGCGGGTGAGCCGGACGGATTTGGGGGCGAGCGAGCATGACATGCCGTCCGGGGGCTCCGCGCTCGCGGCCAATTGGATCGTCTGGCCCGAGCGATTCGTCACGCGCAGGTTCGCTTCCCATGACAGAGGGGCGGCGGCGGTCATTTTCGCCGGCGCGAGCTTCGCCCGGAACGCATCGCGTGTGAGCACGATGTCGCCGATCTGCACACGCACCTTCGGCGCGGTGGACTGCGAGCGCAACATGAGCACGCGCGCGGTGCTGCCCTTGCCATCCCACACGTACTTGGGATCGGCCAAGTCGAAGACGGCCCACTGCCACCCGCCGGTCTTCTTGCCGCCGCCGTACGCCTGCCACACGTGCTGGTTGCCCTTCGTGAACTCCTTGTGCACGATCTTGATGCCGAACCACTTGCACCCATCGTCGAGGATGCGGTAGCGGAACCGCACGCGGTCGAATTCTCGCGGGTTGACGGTCAAGGGGAAGGAGAGCCCGTCGAGCTTCGGCCGCGTGATGGTCCATTCCAGGACTTTCTCGCCGCCGGCGTTGACGATTCTGCAA
>JAJRTI010000449.1 GCA_024278415.1 Planctomycetota bacterium
CGGCCTGCGGCCGCAACCCTGGGCTAGAAGCCGGAAGCCCGTTGGGCTTCCAAACAGCGTTGCGTCAAGCGGAAACGCTGTCCATTGAACTCGCGCACGTTCATGGGGCCAACGGTTGTTGCAATCGGCTGAAGTGTTACCCATCTTACAGCCCAGGCTTGCGGGCGCAGGCCGCTACCTTGGGAACAGGTCGCCGACAGCCTGCCAGTTCCGCCTGGAGTTCCGGGAGTGTGCGGCTACTCTCCCATGAGCGCTTTCGCCCTATCGACGACCGCGTTCTGCACCCGCAACCAGGCCATTGTGACGCGCTGGTTGACCGGTTCCACAGTGAGGAACACGGTTGTCGATCCACCGATGAGAATGAGCACCAGGGCGGCCGTCGCGGCCATTCTTAGCCGATGCCGATGCACATCCTTCTTGGTGATGATCGTGGGCAGGACACCTAATGCTGGAGCCTGTAGGATGACTTGCGCGGAGTCGAGCGTGCCAAGCTTCTGGTCGAAGAAATCAATGAGGATCACCAGGCCGATTCCGAAGCCCCCACCCAGCACGAGAGACATGAGCGCCAACTTGGCTTTCCGACTCCTGACCGGGTCGTACGAGGGCCTCGCCGGTTCGAGGACTTCGAAGGGGACCGTGCTCCCTTCAAGTGCGATGTCAATCGCCATCTGGGCCTTGGCGCGGTCCAGCAGCCTTTGCTCGTAGAGCGTCTGCTTGTTACTGCACAGGGTCCTCAATCCGTCCAGCTCCTGTCGCACCTTGGGGAGGAGTTCGACGCTCTCCTGGAGTTTGGCGATTCTGGCCTGCAAGTCGCCCTTGCGCTTGAGTAGAGACTTGAGTCCCATCTCCGCCATCGTCTTCTCTTTGCGGAGGGTCAGTAGTACCGGGTTGTCCGAGTCGCCCGTGCTTTTTCCGAGAACATCTATGCCCGCGGCGACTTGTTTGCGGACCATTGCGATCTCGGCCTTCAAGCGCTTCACGCTCGGATGTTCGTCGGTGTATCTGAACAGCAACTTGGCCAACTCTGTTTGTCTGGCATCGATCTGCGCCTCCGCCCAGGCCGACTTGAGGAACTTCATCTTCTCCTGCTGCTCGGCTATGCCAAGCTCAGCGTCCCGAAGCTCGGCTTCGCACTCCTTGAGATGGGCGTACGCGCTGTTCGTGCTGTCGGGCAACTCGTCCAAGTGCGCCATCTCGAACTGGCGGAGCTTCTCCTCTGCCTGTTGCTTTTCTTGCTCGACTTGCTTCAGGTTGGCCTCAATGTAATCGAGGCTCTTTTGCGTTTCCGTTCGGCTCGCCTTCAGGGCGGTTTCCATGAACTCTGCGACGAGCATGCTGACGATGCGGAAGTTTCGCTCGGGGTACTCTCCGGTATAGGCGACCTCGATCAACCCGCCCCCTCTGCTCCTGCGGCCACCACGCTGCCTTATATTCACATTCTTGATGAGTTTGAGGAACAGCTTTTCATGGGCTGCGACGTCGTCCTCAGCAATGTCCTTGTCCATCCCCACCGTCTTGGCGACCTTCATGACTGGCTCCCAACCGAGCATGACCTCGCGAACCGCCTGGAGGACGCCGCCGGTCTCCAAGAAGGGCGCGGCGCCCAGAATCTTGACCGCCACGCTTGGCTTTTTCACGCGCAGAGTGCAGGACGAGCGGTACTGATTCGGCATGTAGTACGCGATTCCGCCGCCCACGATGCCACCAATCAAGGTGGGCACGATGACAAGCCATTTCCACTTCAGGAACAGATGGGAGTAATGCCGTATCTGCGCCTGCTGCTCTGACTTTTGCTGGGCCATGGGTTCTGGTGGTACTGTTGGTCGAGGTTAGGTGGTATCGAGTTTCGGCGGCAGCCGGACACAAGTGCGGCTCGGCCGCTCACAGTGCTCTATTAGTAGCCTGAGTACCCGCGTCCGTAGCCGCCCGACTGGTTTTGGTTATAGGTGACGCCCTGGGAGCCATAGTAGCTGTAAGCGCTAGCCGTGCTGGCCATCTGTAGAGGCGCACGGACGGGCGTGAGCAGCAGGCTGACCACGTTGCCAATCTTGTGGAAGACATTGGTCGGGATGAAGACCACGTCGCCATTGCGCAGCATGATGTTCTCGTCGTGGTTGCCCTTCACCGCGATCTCCAGAAGATCCAGCTTGAGTCCCTCCGGCTCGTGGTAGCTGGCGGCCAGTTCATCTCGGAAAGTGGCGTGGAGGAGGGCACAGTTCAGCACCCGCGCCTCCTTTGCGCCTGAATCTTCGCCGAAGTTGTCCACCAACCGCTGGGTTTCGTCGGAGAGGACGAGGGCATCGACATCTGCCTGCCAATAGAGATCAGGGTCACTCAGCAGGCGATTGATTTGCTCAACCATGTCGCGCTTCTGCTCGATTGTGAGTTCCTCGCCTGCGGCCCCTTTCCTCACCGCCTCTCGGGTCTGCGGCGGCATGGACGTCCAGATCCGAATCACCGGCCTGTTGCTTCCACCTTCTCCATCACGCATCAGTTTCGCGCAGAACTTCTTCCAATTCAGTACGTCCTTCAATGAGATGCTTCCACTTTCTCCGCTGATGCCCGCCCGAATGACCCGGACTCGGCGAGGCGCCTCCTCCACATGGATGCCACCGGCTTGCGCCACGGCGTCAAGGACCGTCATGTCGCCAGTGAACGGAAGCACCTGCGCACCCAACGACTCGCGCCAAATGATGATTCGCTTGCTGTTGTATCCGGCAAGGGTCACGGTGAGTTCGGGGTTCTTCAGGAATCTGGATAGGAGCTTGGTCATGAACTCCCTGACCTGAAGCGGCGTGAGCCCTTCGATATAGATATCACCCAGCATGGGGAAAGTAATGTTGCCATCAGGTCTGATGACGCACGTCCTTGTCAGGTCCGCGTTATCCGAGACCTCGATGCTGATCGAGTCGGGCGGCTCAAGCACGTAGGTGCCATTGATCTCTTCGAGCGTGGGTTTGCGACCGATGCGTCTGCACAACTCCACATTGATCTTGTTGGGCGGCATTGAAATGCAGCCGGTGAGCCCAAAGACAAGGCCCAAAGCGCAGACAGACAGTATGTTGGCACGCATGGCAATATCGACCTCCCAAAGGTGGCGTCGGTGCGGGGAACTCACCACAAGGTGGATGTGTGCTGCATGACGGCAGAAAGACAACAAGGCGGACTCGGCCTGCAACCCAGGAGCGTTAGGCCTTCGCCGCGTGGCCACCGTGCGGCGCTAGCGGCATGGGCCAGCATGCGGGCAGTGCGCCAAGCAATTCGCAGATCGCCCGAATTCTGGCGAATTCGGCTACGGCGCCATGCTTCTTGTCTCTCATCGCGGTTCCTCACGGAGTGGGTTGCTAGGCGAGGGTCTCGAAGAAGTCTCGAATCTCACGGAAGTCAGACTCAAAGTAGACCCGCCAGCCTCTCCAATCCCTTTTGGCCTTGGGGATCTTCTCCTTCTGTTCCCAGCGTATGATCGTCTTGGAGGTAACCCCCAAGCGATCCGCGATTTCAGTCACTGTCATTCGGTTGTCTATCTCGTTCATCGGTCCTCTTCCGATACCCAGAGAGTGGATTGAGTTGCTCACGTTATGGCCACGAAGCAAATCATATGAGGAAGGCAGACCTGCACTGACCCGGACAAAGTCGTACAGACTCGGACTAAGCAAGGTATGTGCCAGCTTCAATGTTGGCCTTTCGCAACATGCTTAGCTTCGACCAGACATAGGCTTATGACATTCCCGAGTGGGCGTGTGGAGGAGCGACATCTTGCGTGGGAGTGTCAGGTCAAACTGACACCCCGCTGAGGAAGTCGCCGCAATTCACTGGTAGAGCGCATGTTATGGACGATCCGATGCAGTGGACCAATACGCGTCCCCATCAGGTGAGCCGTAATGCTCTTCGGACCGACAATTCGAGGCGTAACACTTCAGGAGTTTCCCCATGAGATTTGCTGATCCGAGCGGCAGACGCCGTTGGCTTGTAGTAGGGCCATTCATGGCCCGTCAGTAACGCTGAAAAACGGGCGATAAATCGCCCTACTACAAACGCCCCGCGCGGCCCGCACGGCCCCGTGTACATAACAATCGTTGTAAGAAACCGGTGACGCCAGGCTTGCGGGAGGGCGGGTGGCATTTCTGGGGAAACTCGAGGCCATGAACAGGCGTAACGCTGAATCTGCCTGCTACCAAGGAGATCGAGGAATTACCACGGATGGCGGAGCCGACCCACGGATGCAGAAGGTGATGGACAGTTCCCAGTTGTCCTGGGCGGTGCGACAAACAACGAGAAGCTGGAGCGGAAGGCCTTCGCTTTCCGACGCTTGCACGGCCACACGATGAAGACGGAAAGCGAGGGCCTTCTGCTATTGGGTTACAGGCGGTGCCTGCTTTGTTGCAAAGTGCAAAGCATCGCTACGCGCTGCCAGCCAAAGCGCCATCGAGCCGGCGCACTCCACAACGGAGCGCATCGACAAGTAGATGGCCAACATGAACCACCACAGGGCAAGCCTGTGGTATCCCGCGGATGTGTGCCTCTGCATCCGTGGGTACGCCCTGCCATGCGTGGGCCCCATCTGCCCGTTGGGTTGTGGCCAACGGCCGCGCTAAGGTCTCCAAGCAACCGAATCAGCCGCCTCTCAACACTTTCGAGCACTCCCACTCTCTTCTCTCTTGCGGCCCCTCGAAGGCTGTGATAACCTGCTGGCCTCAGCGCTCTGCCGTTCCAAGCGAGTGCGGACGCCAGGTCAATCACAATGAGGGAGATGCGAGGGATCCATTCATGAAAGCGTTGCGCTACATTGTTCTCTTCCTGCTGCCTCTGATCATCTTGGGCCTGGGCTACCTTGGGTTCAGGAAGCTCAAGTCCCTGCGCCGGCCACCACAAAAGCGCGAGGCGATGGCGATCGTGCCCGAAGTGCGCTTGTACCGCGTCGTGCCCAAGCCGGTGCAACTCATGGTGACGGGGTACGGCACGAGCCGCTTCCGCCGCGAGATCCCCGTTGCGCCGGAGGTATCGGGCCGGGTCGTAAAGGCGTCGCCGCGGCTGCGCGTGGGAGCATTCATCCCCAAGGGGGAATTGCTTCTGGAGATCGACCCGACCAACTACCGCAACGCACTGACGGCCGCCCAGGCAGAGGAGGCCAAGGCCCAAGCACTGCTGGTGCAGCTTCGGCAGCAGGAGAAGAACGCGAAGCGCCAGATCGAGGTCATGCGAGAAAACGCGAAACTCGCGCAGCAGGACTGGAAACGCTTGGAGGGGCTGGTGAAGACGGGCGCTTCAACCGAGCAGGAGCAGGAGTCCGCGCACCGGGCGTATCTCCTCCAGCAGACCACAGTCGTGAAGTTCGAGAACGACCTCGCGCTCATTCCGCCACAGATCCAAGAGGCCGAGGCCGCGCTCCAATCGGCCCAAGCCCGGGTGGGTGACGCGCAGGCCGACCTCGACCGCACGCGCATCGTATGCCCCTTCCCTGCCCGGGTCATGGCCCAGTCCGTGGAGGTGGGGCAAGTCGTATCCCGGAACGAAACGGTGGCGCGCATCGCCGATATCACGGTGGCTGAAGTGCCAGTCGTGATCGAGCCGGCCGAGCTTGACTACCTCGCGTTCTCGCCCCAGGACCTCGAGAGCGGTGTCCATCCGGGACGATGCTTCCCCGCCAAGGTGCAGTGGGTGGGCGACAACCACGGGCACGTGTGGCAAGGCCACGTGACGCGTATCGAGCCGGTGGACAGCCGCACGCGCACCGTGCCGGTGGTGGTGCAGGTGGACAATCCCTGGGAGGCTGGCCCGGATCCAAGCCACCCGCCGTTCCTGTCCGGCATGTACTGCCGCGTCGACATCGACGGCCGCGAGGTCAAGGACGCGCTCGCCATTCCTCGCTCTGCGCTGCGCGAGGGCGGCAAGGCTTACATCTGCCGTGACGGCCGCCTCAAGATCGTGCAGGTCGCGGTGCGTTACCGCATGGAAGACACGCTCATCGTGGCCAGCGGCATTGAGCCCGGCGACCGCGTTATCGTCTCGCCGCTGTCGTTCCCTGTGAATGGCATGAAGCTCAAGCCGCTCGACAAGGAGCAACGGGACGCGGAGCAAACGATGGGGAAGGAGCCGGCGCCGTGAAGGCTGCGATCAATGCCGCGGCGCGGCATCCAGTCTTAGCGAACCTGCTCATGGTCGTGCTGCTCGCGGCCGGGTTCATGTCTGCGCAGAGGCTGCCGCGGGAGGTGTTTCCGGAGTTCTCCCTGGATCGTATTCTCGTGACCGTACCCTACCCCGGAGCGTCGCCCGAGGAGACGGAGGAGGCCATCTGCCTCAAGATCGAGGAGGCCATCGAGGGCGTCGATGGCATCAAGAAGGTCGAATCCACCGCGTCGGAGAACGTGGGCACCGTCGTCGTGGAGTTGCTGCCTAGTGTGCGCGACGTGTCCAAGGTCAAGGACGACATCAAGAGCCGTATCGACCAGATCACAACGTTTCCCGACGACGCGGAGGAGCCGCGCATCGAGGAGTTGTTGCTCAAGCGGCACGTGATCAACGTGGCGCTCTACGGCGACGCGCCCGAAGCCACCTTGCGCGAGATGGCCCGGCGCATGAAGGACGAGTTGCTGGCCCTGGACGGCATCTCGCAGGTGTCGTTCCTGGGGGTGCGGGATTACCAGATCAGCATCGAGATCCCCGAGGTCGAATTGAGGCGCTATGGCCTGACGCTGGACCAAGTCGCACGGTGTGTTGCCCGCAACTGTGTGAATGTGCCGGGCGGGACCGTGCGTGCGGCCGACCAACAGATCAAGATCGAGACCAAAGGCCGGCGCTACCGGGGGCTCGATTTCGAGAAGATCGTGCTCGTGACCCGGCCCGACGGCACACAACTCACGATCGGCGACATCGGACGCGTCGTGGACGCGTTCGAGGAAGACGACCGCTACGGCCGGTTCGATGGCAAGCCAGCCGTCCTCCTCGTCGTGCACAAGACGGGCGACGAAGACGCGATCCAGATCTCCAGCCTCGTTCGGAACTACGTGCGCGAAGAGCGCAAGCGCCTGCCCGACGGCCTGCACGTCACCACGTGGACGGACACGTCGACGTACATCGAAGATCGTATCGATCTGCTCCTGCGCAACGGCCGGGTGGGCATCGTGCTCGTCTTCGCGGCGCTGTGGTTCTTCCTGTGCCTGCGGCTGTCATTCTGGGTGTCGTTGGGCATTCCTGTATCGTTTGCAGCCGCGCTGTGTGGCCTGTGGCTCACCGGCGGCAGCCTCAACATGCTCAGCCTCTTCGGGTTCATCATGGCCCTCGGATTGGTGGTGGACGACGCGATCGTGATCGGGGAGAACGTGCACCGGCACCAACAGGCGGGCGACTCGCTCGTGGACGGAGCCGTGGTGGGCACGACCGAGATGGCGCTTCCGGTGCTGGGCGCGGTCAGCACGACGGTCGTGGCGTTCGTGCCGCTCATGTTCGTGTCGGGGATCATGGGCAAGTTCATCGCGGTGCTGCCGGTGGCCGTCATCGGCACGCTCATCGGCTCCACGATCGAGAGCCTCTTCATCTTGCCGGCCCACTTGGCTCATCAGAGCAAACTGCCGTGGGCGCCTGGCTTCATCACGCACACCGCCGAGCGCATGCGCGGCTGGCTCGACCGCCTCGTGGACGGGGTTATCTACCGCGTCTACTTTCCGCTCTACTCGCTTGCGCTCTCAGCCAAGACGACCACGGTCTGTGTCGCGGTGTTGGTCCTCCTCCTCTGCCTGGGCATGGTGCAGGGCGGCTTGGTGGAGATCAACCTGTTCCCGCGCACGGACTCGGAGATCATCATCTCGAGGCTCAGCTTTGCTGAGGGCACGCCCGTGGTGCGGACGGACGCGGCGATTCGGCGCTTGGAGCGCGCCGCCATGGCGCTGAACAGCCACTTCGCCGCGGCCGGGCATACCAAAGTGGTCAAGAACGTGTATGCGCAGGTAGGCGAATGGTCGGAGGCCGCGGGGCCGGCCGGGCAAGGGCCACACCTGGGGGAAGTGTGGCTCGAACTGACGCGAGCAGACGCGCGCGACGTGCACAGCCAGGAGATCCTCAACACCTGGCGCAAGCTGACGGGCCGGATACCCGAAACCACGTCGCACACCTTCACCGCCCTGCGCGGCGGGCCCGGGGGCAAGGCGATCGAGCTTCGCATCAAGGGCTACGATCTGAAGGTGCTCCGCGCGGCAGCCCAAGACGCGCGCAACGAACTCGCCAAGTTTGGGGGCTTGGAGGATCTGGAGGACGACTACCGCGCGGGCAAGCCAGAGCTAACGGTCACGCTCAAGCCCACGGCCCGGCCGCTGGGTGTGACGCTCATGGATCTGGGCCGGCAATTGCGCGCCGGCTATTACGGCGAGGAGGCGTTGCGCATCCAGCGGGGCCGCGACGAGGTCAAGGTCTACGTGCGCTACCCACGCGAAGAGCGCCGCCGCCTCGCCGACCTCGAGACGATTCGTATCCGCAACCAGGCCGGCCAAGAATTCCCCATCCGCGAAGTCGCCGACTTCAAGATCACGCGCAAACCCGCGCACATCCAGCGCGAGCAAGGGCGGCGGCGCATCAATGTGTACGCCGACGTGGCCCCCGCGGCCAACGCCCGCGAGATCATCGCCGCGTTTAGCAAAGAGGCCCTGCCCAAGCTCCGCGCCCGATACCCGACCGTGCGGTTTGACTTCGAAGGCCAGAAGCAGGAGAGCCGCGAGTCCGTGCAAAGCCTCATGGCCGGGCTGGTGGTCGCGTTGCTGGTGATCTACGCGATTCTTGCCGTCATCTTCGGCTCCTACGTGCAGCCGGTCATCATCATGTTCACCATCCCCTTCGGCATGATCGGCGCCGTGCTGGGCCACTGGATCCGCGGGCTCGACCTCACCATGCTCAGCCTCTTTGGCTTGGTCGCTCTTACCGGCGTAGTCGTCAACGACTCGCTCGTGCTGATCCACCGCATCAACGCGCACGTCACGCGAGGGCTCTCGGTCTACGACGCCGTGCGCCGGGCCGGGCCAGAGCGGTTCCGCGCCATCATCCTCACCTCCCTCACGACCGTCGCCGGGCTCATGCCCATCATCACCGAGCGGAGCTTCCAGGCCCAGTACGTCATTCCCATGGCCGTATCGCTCGCGTTCGGGCTCGCGTTCGCCACGTTGGTCACGCTCTTCGTGGTGCCGTGCCTCTACATGGAGCTGAACGCCGCGCGGCGCGTGGCCCGATGGCTCGTTCGGGGCTACTGGCCCACCATGGGAGAAGTCGAGCCGCACACCATGCTCTCGCACGAGGCCGAGCCCGTGCGCTCCTTGCCGCCGCCGACTCAGGCCCTTCCTGATCCGCACAAACAGATCGCGCACGAGCCTGACGCAGACGGCAAGGCCGCGGCCCCATGATCGGGCCAGTATGCGAACCGCGTGGGCACGAGTGCTGGCCAAGGCCCGCGTCCCGAAGGGCGCTGCTGGGGCCGCGCAACTCGCTGACGTTGGCCGCCTTCCATTGGGCGGGCATTGCACCCCAGGGCATGTCCGCGCGGCGGCGAACCCGCCTGCATTGACATTCTGCTATCTATCCTCTAAACATAACTATTCAAGGCGTGTATCATACTTGCGGCCTCGTCATGCAACCGCTCGGCTCATGGCTTGGCCGCAGCCCCCCAGCAACACACCCGAATTCGCTTTAGGGCATGCCAGCGATGCAAGCACCTGAAGATGGGATGGACTATCGTGGATACCCAGGCAAGACAGACACAGGCGGGCCGGCCTAGGAGGATGTGGCCGCGTGCGGCGAAGGCCGCGGCGTTTTGTGCATGCGTGCTGGCAGCCGCGGCAAGCGCCGGCGAGGAGCCGTTCCAGCCCCGCGCGGTTGTCACGCCCGCCGAGATTGCCCCAGGCCAGTCAGCCACGATCACGGTCACAATCTCCATCGCGCCCCGCCACTACCTCTACGTTGGCGAGACCTCGCTTCAGGCCGCGGAAGCGCCGGGCCTGAGCTTTGGCAAGGCCGTCATTCCAAAAGGCACGCCGAAGCTCGACCCGTTCCTCGGCGCGACCGAGGTCTACAAGAAGGAAGCGAAGCTCACGCTTCCCGTGGCCGCCAGTGCGGACGCGAAGCCGGGCGAACGCACGCTCAAGCTGTCCCTGCGCTACCAGGGGTGCACGGACCGCGCTTGCTTCCTGCCGAAGCAGGTGGCCGTGGAGGCGAAGTTGTCGATCTCGGGCAGCACGGATAGGGCCGCCGCGCGCGACGCGGCTTTCGCCGCACTCGACGCGCAACTCGACGCGGCGCAGGCCGCTGCCCCGGCCGCCAAGCAAGCTGCGAAGCGATTCTCGGTGAGCGCGATCGTCGAGCCGGCCAAGGTCGCACCGGGGCAGAAGGCGATTGTGAAGGTCACCTTCACAATGGCAGCCCGGCATCATCTCTACGCGAAGGAAACCGGCGTCATCCCGAAAGCCATGCCGGAGGTCACGTTCGGCCAAGTGGCCGTGCCGCCTTGGGAGACGAAGACCGATCCATACTTGGGCGCGCAGCAAGTGTACAAGAAGCGAGCCGTATTCGAAGCGCCGCTGGTCGTGGACCCGGCCGCCAAGCCCGGCACGAAAACCATCACGCTCACGGCCAAGTACATGGGGTGCGGACCGACGACGTGCTTCCCGCCGGAAACTGTGGAACTCACCGTGCCGCTTGAGGTGGCGGGCGCGCCGGTGGCGGGAGCGGCCGCGCTGCCGGCTGTGCAGCCGCCGGCGGACGCCCCCGGCTCGTCGCAGGCCGAGGTGGACCGGCTGCGCGACATCCAGAATCGGTTCGGGTTCATCGGCGTGCTCCTCGTGGCGTTCGTGGCGGGGCTGGGCCTCAGTCTCACCCCGTGCGTGTACCCCATGATTCCGGTCACGGTAGGCGTGATCGGTGCGTCGGGAGCGAAGAGCAAAATGCACGCGTTCGTGCTGTCGCTGCTGTTCGTGCTCGGCATGTCGGTCACGTACGCGGTGCTCGGCGCGGCCGCGGCATCGAGCGGGGCCTTGTTTGGGTCGTACGGCAACCACCCTGCGGTGCGTGCGACGGTGGCCGGCGTCTTCGCTCTTCTCGCGCTGAGCATGTTCGACGTCTTCTACATTCAAATGCCGTCGTCGATCCAGTCGAAGCTGGCGGGGCGCAAGGGCGCGGGCATGGTTGGCGTGTTCATCACCGGCCTTGCGGCCGGCGCGATGGTGGGTCCGTGCGTGGGCCCGTTCTTGCTCGGCATCCTGCTCTACATCGCGCAGATCGGCGACAAGGTTGCGGGCTTCCTCATCATGTGGAGCGTCGCGCTCGGCATGGGCGTGCTGCTCCTCGCGGTCGGCACGTTCTCCGGCGCGGCCGCGGCGCTACCCAAGCCGGGGCGCTGGATGGACGCGGTGAAACACTTCTTCGGCATCCTCCTCCTCGGCCTCGCGCTGTACTACCTGAAGACCGTGCTGCCCGCTAAGGCGTTTGTCCTTGGCGTAGACGTGTACCTCATCGGCGTCGGCATCTTCGTCGCGTCGCTCCTGCCCGCGCCCACCTCCGAGTTGCCCAAGACGTCTCGCCGGCTGCGCATTCTCGGCATCGCCTTGCTCGTCGCCGCGGCCGCGTACGTCACCCGGCTCGGGCTCGGCACCCCCGTTTTGCACGAGGCCGGCGGCATCACTTGGTTCACCGACGAAGCCGCTGCGATGGCCCGGGCCCAGGAGCAGAAGAAGCCGATGATGATCGACTTCCGCGCGGACTGGTGCACGTACTGCCTCAAGCTGGAAGCCGAAACCTTCCCCGACGCCAAAGTCGTCGCGGAGGCGAAGCGCTTTGTCGCGTTGAAGGTCGACTGCCCGGCCGGCGACGACGCGGCGAAGGCCATCCAGCGGAAGTACGGCGTGCAGGGGTTGCCGACGATTGTGTTCGTCGATTCGAGCGGCCAGATACTCACCGAGAAGACGATCACAGAGTTTGTCAAACCCGATGTCCTCCTCGCGCGCATGCGCGAGATTGAATGACCCCCAGGATCGATAGAGGCACTGCCCCACCCATGGAAACGCATCACGACGAAACCGTCGGCCTGATCTACATGGACCACGCGGCGACCACTCCCGCGCACCCCGATGTGTGGCGCGAGATGACCCTGTGGTTCAACGAATACTTCGGCAACCCAGCGACCATGTACGCGCTGGGCGGCATCTGCTACACCGCGGTCGAGAAGAGCCGCAGCCAGGTGGCCGAGCTGATATCCGCACAGCCCGACGAGATCTATTTCACCTCCGGCGGCACGGAAGCCGACAACTGGGCCATCAAGGGCACGGCCTTCAAACACGAAGCCAAGGGCAAACACATGATCACGAGCAGCGTCGAGCACCACGCCGTGCTCCACACCTGTGAGTTCATGGAGCGCCGCGGCTTCGAGGTGACCTACTTGCCCGTGGATCCGTACGGCATGGTATCGCCAGACGACGTCGCCAAGGCGATTCGGGACGACACGATCCTCGTGACCATCATGCACGCGAACAATGAGGTCGGCACCATCAACCCCATCGCCGAGATCGGCAAGATTTGCCGCGAGCGCGGCGTGCTCTTCCATACGGACGCGGTGCAGACCGTGGGCAAGATTCCAGTCGACGTGGACGCGTTGAACGCGGACATGCTGTCGATCTCAGGGCACAAGTTCAACGGCCCCAAAGGCGTGGGCGCCATGTATCTCCGCAAGGGCACGCGCATCGAGAACTTCATGCACGGTGGAGCCCAGGAGAAGAACAAGCGCGCCGGCACACTGAACGTGCCGGGCATCATTGGTATTGGCAAGGCCGCCGAACTCGCGGCCCCGAAAATCGAGGCCGAGATGGCGCGTGTGGCCGCCCTGCGGGACCGCCTCAAGGAAGGGGTGCTCGCCCGCATCCCAGACGCACGCTTCAACGGCCACCCCACGGAGCGCCTGCCCGGCAATGCACACTTCTGCTTCGAGGGCGTTGAAGGCGAAGCGATGATTCTCTGCCTCAGCATGAACCGCGTGTGCGTATCGTCGGGTTCCGCTTGCACCACCGGCAGCCTCGATCCCTCGCACGTGCTGGGCGCCATGGGCATGCCGCCAGAGCTGGCGCACAGCTCGCTGCGCTGCACGCTGGGCAGCGAGTCCGCGGACTCGCATATCTCGTACTTCCTCGAAATCTTTCCACCCATCGTCGAGCGGCTACGCACCATGTCGCCGACTTACAAGAAGTAACTGCTCTACTTTCGCACAGACTTCGCTGCGAGAAAGCGGCGACCGTGCCGCAGTTCCTACTCATCGTCTTACTCTGTAAGTAAGGGTGTAGGTCTGATTGTACGTATCCCAACGCGTTGCATTCTGGAGTTTCAGTTTCGAAGTGGATTCAGGCAGGTTCACAACAAACGTCCTGGCTCTTCGCCTGCGTGCAACCCCTCGCGGACACCGCAGCCC
>JAJRTI010000450.1 GCA_024278415.1 Planctomycetota bacterium
GAACCTCTCAGCGCCTTCACCATCAGAAACGGTCACGAAAAACAAGACGTTGCGCGGTGTGCGTGCGCTCTCGGAAGCGTATTCCGTATTCCGTATTCCGTATTCCGTATCTCGTATCTCGGCTCTCGGCTCTCGGCTCTCGGCTCGCGGCTCGCGGCTCGCGGCTCGCGGCTCGCGGCTCGCGATCCGAATACGCAATACGCAATACGCAATACGCAATACGCAATACGCAATACGCAATACGCAATAGCAAACCTGCGCGCCACGTCTTGCCTCTGATCCATGAAAGAAGATGCCGGCCTTATGTTCCACGTCCTTGCTCCCCACGTTTCACACGGACGGCCTGCCCACTCTCACTCGATTTCACGCACCCATCCACGAACCGCATCACGTCGAGCGCGTCGGCCGCGTCGATGCGCGGGCGCCGGCCGGTCTGGATCGCGGTGACCACGTCATCGATGTAGGCCAGCGTGATGGGGGGCGAGTAGTACTGGTGCGTCATGCCGCCGCGCTCGAAGGGGTCGTCGGTGTCGGCGAATGGACCCCAGATGCGGATCTTGTCGCCCATCGCGTCGTCGACCATGATCGAGCCGGCGGTGCCAATGACCTCCAGGCGGAAGTCGGTCGTGGGCAGCGACAGGGTCGGCGTGCGGCCGACGACGATGTTCGCGACCGCGCCGGCGTCGAAGGTGCACGTGGCCAGGCACATGTCTTCGTGGCCGGCTTCTCGGTAGTGCTCGTAGAAAAACGCACCACGCCGGGCGAAGACGGTCTGGAGGCGCTGGCCCAGCGCCTTGGCGACCGCGAGGAAACCGTACGGGCCGTGGTTCTGCAATTCGCCGTAGCGGGCCGGGATCTTCTTGCCATCGACGACGGTGTACGTGTAGCGCGGGCCCTTGCTCTGGAGTACGTGGCAATACGCCACGCGCGGCTCGCCGATCGCGCCGGACGCGGCCTGCGCGTGCGCGTCCATGAGCGGCCGGCTGAAGCACGCGGCCGGCGCGTCGAGCGAAAACACGACGCCCGCGGCCGCGACCGCGGCGAGCGCGGCCTCCGCGTCGGCGAGGGTTGCGGCCACGGGCTTCTCGGAGAGGATGTGGATGCCGCGGTCGGCCGCGGCAACGATCACCTCCGGGTTGCGCTCCGGGGGCGCGCACAACGACACGACGTCGGGCCGCAACTCGTCGAGCATCTTCGCGTAGTCGTGGTAGTGCGGCACGCCGTACTGCTTCGCAAAGTCTGCGGCCATGTCGGAGCGATACGTCTCGCCGGGGATCTCGGCTTGCGCGACGAATTCCACGTCGGGATGGTCCGCGAGGCCCTGTGTATACGCGGTGGGGTGGCCGCTGGCGAAGCTGATCCCGGCAGCGCGGAGCTTGCTCATGAACTTGCCTCCACGTATTCGGCTACGATTTCGTTTTGCCCGGTGTGGAACGACTTGCAGGCCGCGCGCAGCGCCCTGAGCACCTGCCGGCTGAACGCCAGCGGAATCTCCGGCTCGCGGTCCTCGCGGATGGAGTCGACGATGGCCTGCACCTCGCCGGTGAACGCGGCTTCGGCCTCGCCCGCGCTCACCCAGGCGCCGGGGAAGTCGAGCCCGCGTTCCGTGTAGGTGGCCATGGCGAACGTCTGTCGGTCGCCCGCGTCGAGCGTGCCCTCCGCGCCGACCACGTAGCAGTCGCAGTGGAAGGGGTGCCCGCCCGGCTGCATGATGCGGTTATCTTCGCTCAGTGCGATCGCGCCATTCTCGAAGCGGATGCTCACCGCCACGTACTCGTGCACGCGCAGCCAGTCTTGGCCCGGATAGCTCACGGTGTACACCTCGGCCGGGAAGCTGTCGAAGAGCATGCACAAGTAGTCGAACTGGTGCATGCCGTTGTGCATGAGCAGCCATTCGGGCCCGCGCACCGCGTCGTAGTGGTGCGCGGCCCATTGCTCCGGCGTCCAGAACGGGCTGGCGGGGCTCGACATGCGCGCAAAGGCCGGCTTGCCGATGCGGCCGGCCCGAATCGCATCGGCCACGGCCGCGAACTTCGGCTTGTACCGCCGGCTCTGTCCGCACATGATCTTCACGCCCGCGGCTTCGGCCGCGTCGATCATCGCGTCGACCTCGTCGAGCGTCATCGCGACAGGCTTCTCCACAAGCGCGTGCTTGCCGGCCTCCGCGGCCTGGATGGCCATCGCCGCGTGGAGTTCGTCGTGCGTGACGATGTGCACGAGTTGCACGTCGTCGCGGGCGAGCAGTTGGCCGTAGTCGCTGAGCACGTCTGCGGCGTACGGCTCGGCGAGTTGCCGCGCCGGCTCCTCGTCGCGGTCGCACACCGCGACGAGCCGGACACCTTCGACATTTGCGATTGCTTTGGCGTGCAACGGCGCGACCGCGCGGCACCCGACAATCGCAGCTCCGAGTTCAGGCATGTGTGATCGCCCTAAAGGCAACAGTGGCAGTCGATGAGTAAGAGCGGAATCTTAGCAGCCTGGGTGCAGAAGGCAACCGCGTGCGCCATCATGCGGGATCCGCCAGATCCGCCAGATCTGCCGGATCTGTCGGATCTGTCGGATCTGAAGCCTTCTCGGATCTGCCCCGCCGCCGAAGCACCAGCCTGAACGGGCGGGCAGTGGCGTGAGTGCGCGGAATCGGGTATCATTCCACGAAAGAAGGGGCGCCGCACCGCCGGCTCCGCGGCCTGTTTGCCTCACAGCATCCCGCCACGCATGCCATCCAAGACCCACAAAACTGCCGTCGCGATTGTGCCGCCGCAGGAGGTGTGGCCGGCTATCCAGGCCATTCGCCGGCGGTTTGACAAGCAGTTCCGGCGTTGGATGCCCCACGTCAATCTGCTTTACCCGTTTGTGCCGCGGGAGGACTTCGATGCCGCGGCCGCGCGGCTGGCGGAGGCCTGTGCCGAGGTGGCGCCGCTCGAACTGGAGCTGGCGCGCTTTGAGCGGTTCGTCCACCGGCGCGGGCATGCGACCATGTGGCTCGCGCCGGAGCCGGGCGATCGGGTGGTGGGCTTGCAGGAGGCGCTGTGGCGCGCGTTCCCCATCTGCGACGACGTGCGCTTGCACAACGACGGCTTCACTCCGCACTTGAGCGTGGCACAGGCGGCCGCGCGGGACCAAGCCAAGAGGCGAATGCAGGAGTGGCAAGACACGTGGAGGCCGCTCCGCTTCACCGTGTCGTCGATCCAACTCATCTGGCGAGACGACCCGCCGCGGGACAAGTTCCGCGTCGATCGGGAGATCGCTTTGGGGGAACGGGCCGCGATGGCCGCGGCTGGGGCTGGCCAAGCGGTTGCGGAGTGACGGCGCGGTAGAGCCTTCATCTGGGTGCGCACTTCAGATTCTCAGGCAGTTTCGCCACCCCACACGGAGCAACACGCGCTCCCTGTGCGTGTCACTCTGAGCGAAGCGAAGAGTCTCCTGGCAGGCGAGATTCTTCGCTTCGCTCAGCATGACAAGCCTGGCCCCTCGTGCCTTCCCCCGCCCGTCACAGCTCCCCGAACACGCGATCCAGCTCGGCAAAGGGATCGTCTGGATTCGTTCGCATGGCGCCCTTGTCCAGCGGCGGTTTCTCCTTCGGCCGGGCGGGCGGCTGGATGAACTTGAGCCCTCCTGCCGCGAGCCGCTGCACCTCGCCTTTGAATCGGCCTGCAAACGTGCGGTTGGGCAGGGGCGTGGCGCCAATGTGGCGCATGAACGCCACGATGTAGTCCAAGCGCCGCCGCGGCGAGTCGTGCACCGACATCATCTGGTCCTTGTCGTATCCAAACTGCCGGCCGATGCGGTCCACGAGCCGGCGGAGGCCGTCGGGGTCGTACCCAGCCCGCACGAGGTACACGAGCGCGTAGAAGTCGGCCTCCCGCTCCTCCTTCACCAGCCGCTTTCGGCTGTAGCCGATGTTGCGGTACAGCGCCAGCAACTGGTTCATCGAGCGCGTGGCCTTCTTGAACTCCTCCGGCATCTTGTCGAACATGCCGGGGTGTTTCTTCAAGAATTCGTCCATGCCGCCTTCGAACGCAGGGTTGAATGCGCCAATCTCCCCCATCTGCTTCTTGGCCTGCTGGAGGCCGTGGTCGCGGGCCACGTGCGCGATCTCGTGCGCAAGCGCGCCGGCCAATTCGGCCTCGTCTTGGCACATGCTGAGCAGCCCGGTCGTGATCGCGATATAGCCGCCCGGCAGCGAGTAGCTGTTGACGGACTTGTCGTTGACGATGATGACGCGATAGAGCAGATCGTAGCGCGACGAGACCTGGCCGAGCAGCGCGGCCACGAGGTTCACGTAGCGGTTGAGTTGCACGTCGGCCACGATGCGCGAGCCTAGGTCCTGGGCCATGGCCGCGGCCGACACCTCGCCGGCCGCCTCGTGCACCTCGGGGTCCGCGTCAGCCAAGCCCTGTTCCTCGCCCTTCACCGTGAGGTCGCGCGCCGCGGTTTGCGGGTGGGTCTCCTTGAGGAAACGCACGTAGTCTTCTGCGCGGAATTTCGGGGCCGCAATCCACTTGGCAAGCTCAGGGTCAAGCTTCTCGGCCTTCATCATGCCAATGACGCCGGAGTTGAGGCCCCGGATGGCGGCCATGACATCCACGCGCATGGCAGTCACGTCTTCCATGGAAATTGGCGCCACCTGGGCTGAGGCTTTCCCCTCGACCAGCGGCCGGGCGCCGAGCTTGGGCACCCATCCCACCGCGGCTCCCTTGAACGGGACCACCTTCCGCTCGCCGTCCTCAGTGACGATGATGCCGGAGGCCTTGAGCCACCGCCGGCCACTGGAGTCGATGACCGCGATTTCGGTTTTGCGCTTGACCCGATCGACGATGGGCGTGAACGGCCCCGCGCCGGCGCGCACGCGCACCATGCCGCGGCGGATCACCCACGTCTCGGCGCCAGAGGCGATCTGGCAGAGGGACAGGGCCGCGGCCAAGAAGAGTGCTCGCTTCGGCATGGTGGTGGCTCCCGGCAGTCGCACACGCGGCCGCATGGCGCGTGGCGCATTGTGAAGTGAGAGTCCTCGCATACAACCCATTCTATCCGGGGAAGGGGGGGGCGTCTACCGTCAATCGTCGGCAAAGATCGCCCCCACGGCCCGGGCCGTGGCGATCAGAGGCGACGTTTGGGGCACGAGCCGCGGCTTGCCGGCCACCTGGCTCATGGCCACGCTCGTGATGCGGCGCCCGCGCAACGCGACCATGCGGCCGGACTCGCCGTTGGCCACCAGCTCCGCCGCGCGCGCACCGAACGACGTGGCCAGGATGCGGTCGAAGGCCGTAGGCGTGCCACCGCGCTGGAGATGGCCCAGTACGGTGACGCGCGTCTCCAGGCCCGTGGCGTCCTCCACGTCGGCCGCTACTTTGTGGCCAATGCCGCCGAGACGAATCGGATCGCTCGCGTCGCCGACCTCCCGGTGCGCCACGAGTTCGCCGCCCTTGGGCTTGGCGCCCTCGGCCACCACGACGATCGTGAATCGCCGGCCGTGCTTGCTGCGGTGGAGGCAGCGTTCGCAAATGCGCTCCAGCACGTAGGGCATTTCCGGCAGCAAGATGATGTCGCCGCCCGACGCGAGGGCCGCGTGGAGCGCGAGCCAGCCGGCATACCGGCCCATGGTCTCCACCACCATCACCCGGTGGTGCGACATCGCGGTCGTGTGGATGCGGTCGATGGCCTCGGCCGCGATGCTCACCGCGGTGTCGTGGCCAAACGTGCGGTCCGTGCCGCGCAGGTCGTTGTCAATGGTCTTGGGCACGCCCACGACCTCGAGGCCCTTCTCCGCCATCGCGTGTGCAATCGTCTGCGTGCCATCGCCGCCGATGGTCACGACCGCGTCGAGGCCGAGCTTCCTGGCCGTGCGCAGCGCGTCGTCGGACCGGTCGGAAAAGGTGATCGAGCGGCCCTTGTGGCAGGGATACTTGAACGGGTTCTCCTTGTTCGTCGTGCCCAGGATGGTGCCGCCTTGCGTGAGGATGCCCGCCACGTCGTTGGCGCATAGCGGCTTCGTGCGGTTCTCGACGAGCCCGCGGAAACCGTCGAGAATGCCGATAACGTCAAAGTCGTGGTTGAAGATGAGGCTCTTGGTGACCGCGCGAATGACCGCGTTGAGGCCGGGGCAGTCGCCGCCGGCCGTGAGCACTCCGATACGTTTCTTGCGTTTGGGCATGGGGGGGGCCTTTTTCAAGAGGCAAGGCAATATTAGCGACCAGGCATGTTAGCAGCGGATGGCATTGGCAGTCAATCTCAACTGGTCACGGACGTCCACGTCTGTGACCCACAAGCGCGGACCTCCTGGTCCGCAGGGCTTGGGGGGGGGCATGCCGGCGAGACGTCCGCACTGCGTAGGTGCTGGACGTGGACGTCCAGCACCAGACACCCTCGACTGCCGCGCGCGGCCGCGGGCGTGCGCGTGCCGGGCAGGCTTTGCTATAATCCCCACGCCATGAAGACACTGGTCATGCTGCCCACGTACAACGAGCGCGAGAATCTGCCGATTGTCGTGGACAGGATTCTATCGCTCGGTCTCGGCTTGCACGTGCTCGTGGTGGACGACGACTCCCCGGACGGCACGTGGCGACTGGCCGAGGCGATCGCCCGTGAGCACCCGGAGGTCCACGTGCTGCGCCGCACGACCCTGCGCGGCCGCGGCTATGCTGGCGTGGCCGGGTTCAAGTGGGGCGTGGAGCGCGGGTACGACGTGCTCATCGAGATGGACGCGGACCTCTCGCACGACCCCCAGCACATCCCCGACATGCTCGCCGCGATCGAAGGCCACGACGTGGTCATTGGCTCGCGGCACGTCGAGGGCGGCGGCGAAGCCGGCCGCGGCTTGGCGCGGCGCTTCATCACGCGATTCGCCCGGCGCTACATGCAGACCGTGCTTGGCGTGCACCACGTGCAGTACTGCACGTCGGGCTACCGGGCATTCCGGCGTGAGGCGCTGGAAGCGATCGACCTGGACACGCTCGAATCGCCCGGCCCGTCGATTGTGACAGAGATTCTTTTCCGTTGCCGGAACATGCGCATCCAGGAAGTGCCCATCCAATTCGTCGACCGCCTCCATGGCGAATCGAAGTTCGGGTTCCGAGCGATTCGCGACAGCTTCTGGGTGCCGGTGAAGGTGCGCCTGCGCGCGGCGCGTGGGGGACACGGCTGATGGTTGCCGAACCCGGTTTACGCATTCATGACGCACCAGCCAGACATCCACATGCCTGATCGCCGCGAGGCCCCCTGGCTCGCAAGGGCGACGGTGGCCGCGGTCGCGGGCGTGGTTTTCCTCGCCTGCTGCTTCGACGTGCAGAACTACGACGTCTGGTGGCACCTCAAGACCGGCGAATTGACGGCCCAGCGCGGGTGGCCGTTCCGCGTGGACCCGTATTCGTTCGCGTCGGGCGGCGCGCGGTGGGTCAATTCGGGCTGGCTCGCGCAGGTGGGCATGCACCTGCTGTTCAAGGCATGGAGCTTTCCAGGGCTCATCCTGGCCAAGGCCTTGATCATCGCGATGTGCGTGCCGGTTCTGTACGCCGCGTGCCGCGGCAAGCGCGCGAGCTTGGCCGTGTTTGCGGCGGTTGTGTTGTGGGCGTTCATGGCCGCGCGGTTCCGGTTCCGCGTGCGGCCGGTGGTGCTTTCTGGGCTGCTGTGCTCGGTGTTCGTGTGGCTGCTCGACGCGCACGAGCGCACCGGGACGCGCCGCGTGTGGCTCCTCGTGCCGCTGATGCTGCTGTGGGCGAACGTGCACCCCGGCTTCCCGGCCGGCTTCATCCTCATGGTGCTCTACTTCCTGTCCGCGGCGTGGCGTGCGCGGCACTTGCGCGCGTTCATCGAGCCCACGCCCGTGCGGAGGCTCATGTGGGTCGGCCTGGCCGCGGCCGCGGCCGCGCTCCTGAATCCGTGGCACATCTACCCCTTCCTCTATCCCGTGCGCCTCACCCTGGCCAAGGAGTTCATGAAGAACATCTCGGAGTGGGGAGCGCCGGCCTTCAACTCTTTCTACGCGCCGTTCTGGCTTTACATGCTTGCCGGGCTAGTCTGCGTGGGCTTCACATGGCGCAAGCTGGTGCTGTCGGACGCACTCGCGCTCCTTGTGTTTTGCTCCATGGCGATGACTGCGTCCCGGCACATCTTCTTCTTCGCGTTCGTCAGCGTGCCCATCTTCGCCAAGCACGCCACGCTGCTGTGGCAGGCCGTGGCCGGGCGCCTGCCAGTGCTGGCCGGTCGAGGGGCCAGGGCGCTGGCCGCGGCCGCGCCATTTGTCCTGGTGGCCGCGGTCGCGGCGAAGGTCGTGGCGTTCGAGCGCGTGTTCCCGCTGGGCTTGGGCCTGCGCAAAGGCTTCACGCCCAAGGCCGCGGTGGACTTCATCGAAGCCCACCGCTTGCCGAATAACATCTGCAACGCGTACCAGTGGGGCGGGTACCTGTCGTGGCGCTGCTACCCCCGGCGGCAGATCTACATCGACGGCCGCTGCCTCGTGTACGGCAAGGAGAAGTTCGCGGAGTGGCAAGCCGCGGTGAAGGGCGAGGAGGGCTGGGACAAGACCTTCGCACGCCTGCACGTGAACACCATGCTCTTCACGCACGACCTGCCGCTGGCGATCGTGCGCAGCCCCGAGTGGCGGGTGGTGTACTGGGACGACGTCGCGGTCGTACTCGTGCGCGCGGCTGCCGCGCCGAGAGTGGTCGAACGCTTTGCCGCAGAGGCCGAGTTGACGCTGCCGTTCCTGTTTCGGTCGAACTGGGCTGCGGCGAACACCCGCGCCCTCATGATCGCCGCGTTGAAGCGCAAGATGGCCGGCCAGCCCGGCTGCATCACTGCGCGCGTGCTGCTGGGCAGGAGCTTGGGCCTGCAAGGCAGATTCGCGGACGCGATTGAAGTGCTCGAAGCCGCGCGCAAGCTGGAGCCCGCCAACACCCTGCTGCTGACCGACCTGGCCCACTGGCTCAGCAAGGCCGGGCGCCACGAGAAGGCCATCGCCGTCTACCGCGAGGTGGTGCGGCTGAGCCCGCGGCACGCGGTCGCGTACTACGGCATCGGCGTCGCACACGCCGCGCTCGGGCAGTGGCGCGAGGCCGAGCGCGCGTGGCGCAAGGCCGTGCGGCTGCGCCCCGACTTCGCGGCCGCGCGCCTGGGCCTCATCGATGCCGTGGAGAAGCAAGGCAAGTCCCGCGAAGCTGCGGAACTTCGCCGCGGGCTGCAAGCGTCTAAGGGAAAGTAAAACGTGAAGGCGTAAAACGTAAAACGTAATGCGTAAAACGTAAAACGTAATGCGTAAAGCGTAAAACGTAAAACGTAAAGTCGCCGCATTGCGCCTCCTTCACGCTTTACGCATTACGTTTTACGTTTTACGTTTTATTTTTCTGTGAAATGCA
>JAJRTI010000451.1 GCA_024278415.1 Planctomycetota bacterium
ACCGCTTGGGCCGGCACTTCTGGAACACCTCCGCAAGCTGGAGCAGCGTCGCCATGCCGGTGGCCTGTTCCGCACCAGGCGACAGGCTCGGCACGATCGACATGGAGTCGTAGTACGCCTCCAGCACCACCAACTCCTCCTGCTTGTCCTCGCCCTTCGACTTGCCCCCCCCGCTAAAGAACACGAGATAGATCACGACGGAGCCCAGGGCCACACACACGAAGAGGCCTTTCGCCCACGGCGCCCGGCCGCTCGCCACGCTCATGAGGAACGACGCGAGGCACGCGAGCGTGAGCACGGCCAACGCGAGGAAGGACCGCTGCCGGCGTTCGGCCTGCACCGCGCGGTCCTCCTTAGTAATAGGGCCGGCTTCCGCATCCACGGCCGCGCCGGGCTTGGCGGCCAGGGCGTTCGTGCCGCGCAGGTAGCCGAAGATGTTCTTGCCCGTCGCGTTGCGCCACTCCATCTTCGACTCGACGCGGACCTGGGCCTTGCCGCTCTTGGCGAGCCGGCGCAGCACCGCGGCCGCGGCCTTGGGCACCCAGAAGCGGGGAATGTTGACCGGCGAGTCGAGGAACTTGAACTCCGCCTGCCCGCGGTTGATCGTGGCCGGCTCGGGAAAAAGGATCGCCTTCACGCCCAGCACGCGCAGGTCCACGTAGCGGTCCTCGCTGTCCATGTCGAGGAGCGCGATGCTGCCGGCCACGTCCTTGCCGTCGAGCAGGCTGAAGTCGCCGTCGCCCGCGTCGATCAGGTTGCCCGCCACGCCGCCATCGGGCAACACCGGCGGCCGCGTCAAGTTCGGCCACAGCGGGTAAATGCGGAAGCGCTTGCCGGTCTTGGCGAGGGTCACCCACGCGCCTTTGTCGATGGGCGACGGCGCGGTGAACGTCTCCACCGTCACGTCGTCGAGGCCGATGCGCTTGAACTCGGACTCGATGTACGCGGCCGCCTTGTCGCAACCCGGGTAGCCCAGCACCCGGGAGCCGCCGGCGCAGAGCCGGCGGATTTTGCTCTTGAGCGCGTCCGGCGTGACCATCGCGCGGTACATGTCGTAGTTCACGTCTGAGGCCGATGCCCCGCCTGCCGTGAGCAGGAGCAACAGGGCGGCCATCGCCGCGGGGTCCCGGCGCTTCCGCGCCAAGAGGAGGCAGCCCAAACCCACGAGGAGCCCCAGGCCGCCCAATGCGAGGCTGGCCGTGTCCGTCTCGCGCCTGTCCTTCGCGTGGGTTTGGTCGAGCGCCTTGAGCCGCAGCCACGCCTTGGCGCAGCCGGCGTTCACGTTCAGCTCCGCGGTGTATTCCCGAACCGCCTCATCCGTGCGGCCCTGTGTCTCGGCGATCAGCCCCAGGTGGTAATGCGTTTCGGGATACCAGTCGGCCACCCTCAGAGTCCGGCGCAACAACTTTTCCGCTTGCGCCATATGCCGCATATGGATGTACAACAAACCTAGATTGAAGAGCGTCTGAGGCTCATCCGGTTTGATCGCAGCCGCGGCCTTGAACTCGGCCTCCGCCTCATCGAAGCGCTTGAGCCGTGTCAGGGCCATGCCGAGTTGGTTGCGCAGGCCGACCGCGTCGGGCGCCCTGGCGATCGCCTCGCGCCACTTCGCGGCCGCGGCCTCGTATTGGCCCTTCTGGAACAGCCCACGCCCCGCCATTTCCACATCGACCACCGTCGGCTTGGGGCCGGGTGGGGCGGCGCTGGCGGCCGCGCACAAGCTCGCCACAAGCACCAAACAGAAGCCGTGCCAGGCCCGCGGATTGGCTATTCGCGCTGGTTTCATATCCTGTCGTGTATGCTCTCTGAACGGCGCGCAAGGAGGCGGAAGATGGTACCAGACGGGCCAGGGTGTGTCAACGCCAGATAGCGGGCACGCGCGCGAGCGGCGCGTGCTTCCCGCCCCCTCTGAAGATGAAAGTCGCCGGGTGTTGACTCGTCCCCCCCCCTTCTGATAACGTATTGCGTTTGCATTTCTTTTACCTGCCCAGCCGCGAAGCGCACATGGTGTGGCGCTGCGGCACGCGGGACGCTCACCCCCGGAGGCCGGGGCGGGGTTAAGTCCGCACGGGCGTGCGTGGTTGCAAGTCCACGCACCGGCCCTCTGACGTACGCTGCCAGGAGACGATCGATGGCCACCGACATCGACGATATGTTCCGACGCGCCGCAGCCGCGGTCGAGAGCGGCAACTACTAATACGCCATCGAGTACTTCCGCGACATCTTGAGCGCCGACCCCAACCACGTGAAGGCGCGCATGGCCCTGCGAGGCTGCTGCCGCAAACAGTTCGACGAGGGCGGGGCCGCAGCCAAGGTGAAAGGCGTGCTCAAGGGCATCATCCCCTACTTGAAAATCCTCAGCAGCGGCAGCAAAGCCAACAAGACGATCGAGGCGTGCGAGGATTACCTGCGCGGCGACCCGTACAACCGTAGCGTGCTGATGAAACTCGCGAAGGCCGCTCGCGCCGGAGGCCATCTCGATCTGGCGGTGTTCGTGCTCGAAGATATCCGCAACCGCCACCCGGGCTACATTCCCGCGTTGCGCATGCTCGGCGAGATCTTCGAAGAAGACCAACCTGACATCAAGAAGTCGATCCAGTACTTCTCCGAGATCGCCGCGCTCGTGCCCTCAGACGGCTACATTCAGAAGCGCCTCAAAGATCTGAACGCGCGCATGCACATGGAAGCCACCCAGATGGAGGACAAGAAGAGCTTCACCGAACTGGTGCGAGACTCGGAGAAGCAGAAGGAGCTTCAAGAGAAGGACCGCGAGTGCACGGTCGTGCGCAGCGACGACCAGATCGATACGGAACTGAGGAAGCTCCAAGACCAGCTCAAGGAGAACCCGAACAGCATCCCGCACATGAAGCGCGTGGGCCAACTCTACGAGCAACGCAAGGACGCCAAGCGCGCCATCGCCGCCTACAAGAAAGTGCTCGATGTCCAGCCCAATGACTTCGAGGCCAAGAGCCGTATCGGCGACATCATGATCAAGAACGGCGAGCAAAACCTCAAGGCGCTCGCCGAAAAGCTGGAGGCCGAACCCGACAACGCCGACCTGAAGGCCAAGATCGAGGCCGGCAAGCAGCAACTCGCCGAGTTTCGCTGCAAAGAATACGACTGGCGGACGGAAGCCCACCCCACGGACCTGCAACTCAAGGCCACATACGCCGACGCACTCTACGATGCCGGCCGCCTGGACGAAGCCATCCAGCAGTACCAACGCGCACTCGAGGATATCCGCATCCGCACGCGAGTGCGCATCGCGCTCGGCAAGTGCTTCATGGCCAAGGAGCAGTACGACCTGGCCATCAGCCAGTTGGAGAGCACGCTCGACTCGTTCAACTTCCTCAACGACGAAGCCAAGGAAACCTACTACAGCCTCGGGCTGTGCGCGGAAGCCATGGACGACCTGGGCAAGGCGCTCGAATACTACAAAACCATCTACGAAGCCGATATCGGATACCGAGACGTGTCGGCTCGCATCGACGAATTGACCCAGACGAAACGAGAACAAGACCAGCAGAAGTGACCATCAGAGAGGAGTGAATCGTGCCCCAATCGGTTTCGGCAAAGAAGAGCCTTCGACAAAACCAGCGCAACCGCATGCGCAACCGTACCCGCAAGTCTGCCCTCAAAACGCAGATGAAGCGGTTCCACGACGCGGTCGCCGCGGCCGACGCGCCGGCCGCCGCAGAGGAGCTGAAGAAAACGCAACGCCTGCTCGATCGCGCCGCGGCTAGCCACCTGGTGCATAAGAACAAGGCCGCGCACCAAAAGGCCCAACTCGCCAAGGAGTTCAACGCCATGGCGGCCAAGAGCGAGTAGCCCGCGGCCTCACCACACACCAAGGGCGGCCGGCGCATCCGTGCGTCGCCGCCCTTGTTCGCTCCCAGGAGACGAGCGCATGGCTCGCACACTCAACCGACGCCAGTTCATCGCCGCGCTCGGCCACTCGGCCGCCGGAGCGGCTCTGGCGCGCACCGCGCTCGCGGCCGACGCGCCTGAGCGCCGGCCCAACTTCATCGTCATCTTCTGCGACGACATGGGCTACGGCGACCTGGGCTGCTTCGGCTCCAAGAAGCACCGCACCCCCCATCTCGACCGCATGGCCGAGGAAGGCGCGCGCTTCACCAGCTTCTACGTCACCAGCGGCGTATGCACCCCCTCCCGATCGAGCCTCATGACCGGCTGCTACCCGCGCCGCGTGAGCATGCACCAAGGCGTGCTGTTCCCCGTCTCCAAGCGCGGGCTCAACCCGTCCGAGATCACCATCGCCGAACTGCTCAAGCCGCTGGGCTACGCGACCGCCTGCATCGGCAAGTGGCACCTCGGCGACCAGCCCGAGTTCCTCCCGACCCGGCAAGGCTTCGACTACTACTTCGGCATCCCCTACAGCAACGACATGGGAGGCCCCCGGCGCCATTACCCCGACCTGCCGTTGCTGCGCAACGAGACGGTCATCGAGGCGCCCGTCGACCAAAACACGCTGACCCAACGCTACACCAAGGAGACGATCCGCTTCATCACCGCGAACAAGGACAAGCCGTTCTTCGTCTACTTGCCGCACTCGATGGTCCACAACCCGGTCCATGCGAGCGACGCGTTCCGAGGCAAGTCGGCCAACGGGCGCTACGGCGACGCGGTCGAGGAGATCGACTGGTCCACTGGCGAGATCATCAAGACGCTCCAAGCGCTCGGCATCGACAAAGACACGCTCATCGTGTTCACCTCCGACAACGGCGCGGCGAGCCGATGGGGCGGCAGCAACGCGCCGCTGTCCGGGTTCAAGGGCAGCACCCTGGAGGGCGGCATGCGCGAGCCCTGCATCATGCGGTGGCCGGGCC
>JAJRTI010000452.1 GCA_024278415.1 Planctomycetota bacterium
ATCCAGTCCCACACGAACCCGCCTTGGAGGCGCTTGTAGCGGTAGAAGATGTCCCAGTAGTCTTGGAGCGCGCCGGGGCCGTTGCCCATCGCGTGGCAGTATTCGCAGAGGATGAACGGCTTGTCGTACTTGCGCGGCTTGCCGATCTCGACGACTTTGTCGGGATGCGTGTACATCTGGCTCAGCACGTCCGCGCACTTGGCTTCGAGGTCGCGCTCGTAGTGGATCAGGCGCGTCGGGTCATGCTCTTTGGCCCAGGCGGCCATGGCCTCGTGGTTCGCGCCGAAGCCGGACTCGTTGCCGAGCGACCACATGACGATGGACGGGTGGTTCTTATCGCGCTCGACCATGCGCACCATGCGATCCACGTACGCGTCCTTCCATTCGGGCGAATCGCTGAGCTGGTTCCAGTCGCCGATGGTGGCGAACCCGTGGCATTCCAAGTCGGCCTCGTCGATGACGTAGAGGCCGTACTCGTCGCACAGATCGTAGAAGCGCGGGTCGTTGGGGTAGTGCGACGTGCGCACCGCGTTGACGTTGTGCCGCTTCATGAGCAACACGTCTTCGAGCATCGCGTCGAGCGGCACGGCCTTGCCGAGGTCGCAATCGTGGTCGTGCCGGTTCACGCCCTTGAACATAACGCGCACGCCGTTCACGAGCAGGTTGCCGTCCTTGAGTTCGACTTGTCGAAACCCCACCTTCGTCGCGGCCACTTGCACGACTTGGCCGGCCGAATCGAATAGCGTGAGGACGAGCGTGTAGAGATTCGGCTCCTCCGCGGACCACTTGAGCGGGTTAGGAACCGCGGCCTCCAAGTCGAGCGCGGCTTGCCCTCGGGGGCCGACGCCAGTCGTGCCGGACACGGTCCGGCCCCAGACCGGGAGCTGCTGTGCGTCGAGCAGCTTCACCTCCACCTTCATGCCGCCGGCGAGTTTGTCCATCGCGTTGCGCAGCGTGGCTCGCACCTTGAGCGTCGCGTCCTTGTATTGCGCGTCCAGCTCCGTGCGCACCGCAAAGTCGTAGAGGCACACTTTGGGCATGGCGACGAGGTACACGTCGCGGAAGATGCCGCTGAGCCACCACATGTCTTGGTCTTCGAGGTAGCTGCCGTCGGACCACTGCACCACGCGCACCGCGATCGTGTTGCGCCCGGGCCGCACGAGCGATGTGATGTCGAACTCGGCCGGCACGCGGCTGCCCTTGCTGAACCCGGCCTCGCGGCCGTTCACCCAGACGTGGAACGCGGAATCCACCCCCTCAAAGTGGAGCACGATCTGACGATCGCGCCAGTCGTTGGGCACGTGGAACTCGCGGCGATACACGCCGGTGGGATTCTCCGTGGGCACGTGCGGCGGGTCGACCGGGAAAGGGTAGACCACGTTCGTGTAGTGCGGCCGGCCGTAGCTCTGGAGCTGCCAGCTCGACGGCACTTGGATGTCGTCCCACCCGTCGTCGTCGAAGGTCTCCTTCGAGAAGCCGTCAGGCGCCTCCGCTGGGTTCTCGGCGAAGTGGAATTTCCACGCACCGTTGAGCATGCGCACCCAAGGCGAAGCTCCGCGCTCGCCGCTCAGGGCGCCGGCCTCGTCGGGATAGGGAATGGAGTCGGCGCGCGCCGGCAGGCGGTTGCGTTCGACGACGCGTGGGTTCTGCCAGTCAGGGAGGGTGGCGATGCTTTCACTCACAGTCAAACTCCGTATCTTGTAGGGTTAGTTGTCTTCGGGACCCGGCCCCAATAGAATCACCGGCCACCTGGAATGATGGAAGGCTGGAAGGCGGCCGCAGGCTCGGCAGCATCCCAACGTTGCCTTCTTCCGATCTTCTTTCCCGCCATGTCCCGCAAGTGCGCGGTACGCCGTTCACTTCCAGCACGCACGCGCGGCATGCTGATGTAGACTATACCAATGCCATCCGCGGGGTTCAATGATGGCGGGCGCTACATGGCGCCCCCCCCGGACACCGTCGCTTGGCCTTGCGCCGAGCGAAGCGTTGTGTTCCAATAGCCGCGCCCGCGTGACCGAGTTGCACGCGCCACCCTGTGTCATCAAACGGCAAGCGAACACCATGGCGAGCAGTCGACAAGATGAGCGGCGGCACGCACCGGCCGGCGGCGAGGGGGCGACCGGCGTGGCTACGGAGCCCGAGTTGAAGGAGGCGGATGCGTTCAGCGACGCGGCACGCGTGCCCGGTTTCTTCGTCACCGCAACGGACACCGACGTGGGCAAGACGGTCGTGGCCGCGGGGCTGGTCATGGCATTGCGCCAGCGCGGCCACAACGTGGGCGTGATGAAACCCGTGGCGAGCGGCGGAGTCCAAGGCCCAGGCGGGGAGTTGACGTCAGCCGACGCGCGATTCCTCATGGCCGCCACGGGCACAGAGGATCCCATGGAGCTGGTGAATCCCGTGTGTCTGCGGGAGCCGCTCGCACCGACTGTGGCCGCTCGGATCGAAGGCAAGCCGATTCGTTACGAGGCGATCATGGCCGCGTTCCGCACCCTCCAAGCGCGGCACGAGACGCTGGTCGTGGAGGGCGTGGGGGGGCTGGCCGTGCCCGTAGCCCACGAAGCGAACGTCGCGGACGTCGCTGGGGAGATGGGGCTCCCGCTCATCATCGTCGCCCGGCCCGGACTCGGCACGATCAATCACACCTTGCTCACGGTCGAGGCCGCTCTCCATCGCAAGCTGTGTATCGCCGGCATCGTCATCTGTCGCTACCCCCTCAACCCTGGCGCGGCCGAGCGCACGAACCCTGAGGTGATCGAGCAAGAGAGCGGCGTGCCCGTGCTGGGCCTGCTGCCCGACGACCCGTCTATCAATGTGGAGGCCTGCGAGTTGGGCAGGCTGGGGGAGCTGTTCCGAGCAAATGTGTCGATCCCGTACGCGTGAAGCTCGGCCTGACGACGAACACAGAGGAAACAGACGCATGTACTCCGTCGAGAACACATGGAAAGAGATCCGCGACTCCGGCGTAGACACGGCCATCGTCGCATTCGGCGCCATCGAGCAGCACGGCCATCACCTGCCGCTCGGCACGGACTGGATGATCGCGGACGTGGGCGCCAAGCAGCTCGCGGAGAAGCTCAACGCGTTCGTGCTGCCTGCTATGCCCTTTGGCAACTCCCGGGAGCACATGGCCTTCCCGGGCACGATCACGCTTCGACCATCGACGCTCGCGGCCGTGCTCGAGGACATCGTCGAATCGCTGCGGCACCACGGCATCAAGAAGATCGTCGTGCTCAGCTCCCACGGCGGCAACTGGATCCTCAAGCCCACGCTGCGCGAGCTGAACTTCAAGTACGACGACATCATGGTCGTGCACGGCAACGGCGTCGTCCCGGAGCGCGGAGACAAGCCGCCGGAGGAAATCCATTCCGGCAAGGGCGAGACCTCGGCCATGCTCCACATTCGGCCGGATTTGGTGAAGGACGAGAACCGCGATCTGGACAGCCCGGGCTTCGTCGGCCAGGAGTTCAACGACTACGTAGGCTACGACAAGACTACGAGGACCGGCGCATGGGGCGTGCCGAGCCAAGCCAGCGTCGAGTTCGGCAAGCAACGCTTCGACAACGCGCTCGAACGCCAGGTCGAATACATCAATTATGTCTTTGACAAGGTCGCGGAGTTGAAGCAGGCCAAGAGCGTGCCAGAGGAGTAGCCGGACGGGCGGCGCGGCCGAACCGTTGACGGCCGCCTCAGAAGGTGTCATTCTGAGCAGAACGAAGTGAAGCGAAGAATCTCGCGCATCGAACAGTCGAGATGCTTTGCTTCACTCAGCATGACAGCGTCCCACACATACAGGCTCCAATGGCGCTGACTTAAGCGATCTACTGTCCCGTAGGGACCGTTGAGCCTAGCCCAGCACTTCAGTGCTGGGAACACGAATCCACGAGTGAACCCCAGTCCCGTAGGGACGGCTGAATGCTGAGAACGGCCGCAGATGGGCGATTCGGTGATGTTCAGCCGTCCCTACGGGACTGACTACTTGTCGCAGACGGCACCACTCCCAGCACTGAAGTGCTGGGCAATTTTCGGTCGTCCCTACGGGACGGCCAGCCTAAGTTCGCACCATTGCATACAGGCTCAACGAGTCACACATGCGTGCCACAGTCCGAGAGCCGCTGCATCATTGGAGACTCCCCTTGCCCCCCTACTCCCCACTCGCACTGCTAGCCCTTCTTGCCGCCTCATCTTCGCACCTGGCCGCGGCCACCATTGAACTCACCGACGTGCGCCTGCACGTGCTGGGCGAGCAGGAGTTCCGGCTCACCCTCACGGCGAAGGCCCAGGGCGTGCGCATCGGCAGCTTCGGCATGCGCACCGCGGAGAAGTCGAAGGCCACCCTGCCCGGCTTCGATCATCGCAACGGGTACCTCTATTTCGTGCCCGGCGACAAGCGCGACCGCGCGGGCCACATGCTCATCGACAA
>JAJRTI010000453.1 GCA_024278415.1 Planctomycetota bacterium
GGCCAAGTGCGACCAGGACGTGCGCGAGTTGGGCAAAGAGTTCGGCGGCCAGATCACCTTCTTCGGCAACATGGACGTGCGCAAGCTCAGCGGCACCAAGCAAGACGTGCACGACGAAGTCGTGCCCAAGCTCGAAGCCGCGAAGAAGTTCGGCGGCTACATCTGGCACTCCGACCATAGCGTGCCCCCGACCGTAAGTTGGGACAACTACTGCTACGCGATCGAGCTGGTGAAGGAGCACGGGCGGTATTGATTTTCGATTGGCGATTGCCGGTTCGGCGCAACTCGATCCTTCCTTGGTCCCGTAGGGACGACCGAGAATAGCCCAGCGCTTCAGCGCTGGGTTGCCGAGCAGAGAGGCGCCCAGTCCCGTAGGGACGGCTGAATGACCAGGCGAGTCCGATTTCAGCCGTCCCTACGGGACTACCTGAAAACCTATCGGCGCATCGATATCCCTAGCACTGAAGTGCTGGGCTATTCTCAAACGTGCCTACGGCACGGAGATGTCGCCAACACAGACAGACAATATCGGACTCGCCCATCGGCCGTAGGCGGCGCCATGCTCTTCCCACTTTATCCTTCAGCCTACGAAACCCTCCTCGACCTCGCGCTTGCGGAGGACGTCGGCTCGGGCGACGTGACGACGAACGCGCTCGTGCCGGAAGACGGCCGCGCTTGCGGGCGGTTCACAGCGCGGGAGGAGTTGGTCGTGTGCGGCTTGCCGCTCGCGGACGCGGTGTTTAGCAAGCTGGCGGATGACGTGAAGCTGACCCGCCACGTCGATGAGGGAGGCCAGGCCGCGGCCGGGCAGGCCATCGCGGCCGTCGAGGGCCCGGCGCGCGCGATCCTCACCGGCGAGCGCCTCGCGCTGAATTTCATGCAGCGGCTGTCCGGCGTGGCGACCGCGACGCGGCGATTCGTCGACGCCATCGCGGGCACAGGCGCGAAGATCCTCGACACGCGCAAGACTACTCCGGGCTGGCGGCTGCTCGAGAAGTATGCCGTGCAAGTGGGCGGCGGCAGCAACCACCGCATGGGGCTCTACGACCAGGTGCTCATCAAGGACAACCATATCGAGTTCGCGCGGCAGGCGATCAGGGGGCAGGGCGCGGATGCCATTCGCGAGGCCGTCGCGCTCGCGAAGCAGAACGCGCCGGCCGGCATCAAGGTCGAGATCGAGGTGGAGACTGTGGAGGGCCTCCTCGCCGCGGCGGACGCGGGCGCGGACATCGTGATGCTCGACAACTTCACCCCGGACCAAGTGCGGGAGGCTCTGGCGCAACTCGTTGCGCACAAGCGCCCCCTCATCGAGGCGTCGGGCGGCATCCGCCTCGACAACGTGCGGGCCTACGCGGAGGCTGGAGTCGACGTCATCTCCATCGGCGCGCTCACCCACTCCTCGCCCGCGGTCGATATCGCGCTGGACTTCGACTGACCCGCGCCGAGACTCACGGGCAGGGAACCCCACGGATGGCAAAGCGGACCCACGGATGAGGGAAGCAGACCAGACCATAGGGCTAGGGCGCGGGCTCTCACTCGCCAGCGACCCCGCGCGTCTGCCCCGAGGCCTCGCGGCTTCGATCCTTCCACCTTCTGCATCCGTGGGTCCGCTCTGCCATCCGTGGGACTTCTCCGGAGAACGGCCCGGGCGTTGGAATTGGCTACTGCCCCATCGCCGCGCGCAGCTTTAGGATCTGGTTCGCGAGCATCCAGCGGTACACGTCGAACGCCTCCGGGGCCCACAGGTCGTCGTACTTGTACTTCGTCTGCACGCGGATCGCGTCCCACACGAACTGCCGGTCGCGCTCAGCCTCCGCGGCCGCGTCCTTGAGCCCGGCCGCCTTGGCCCGCTCGATCGTGCGGTCGAGCGTGGTGAGGAAGCGGCCGTCGTCGATGCCCTCGCGATACGCCTCCCACATGGCCACGGGGATGGGGCTGCCGTCGTCATCCGTGCGGTTGAAGAAGTCCATCGCGGTGCCGTCGAGGTAGTTCCACGGATCGCTGATGTTGGCCTGGTAGATCCAGGGGATGAGCGCGCGGAAGCCGCTGCGCCACAAGCCGAAGCCGTACGTCATGCGCGCGCCGGCGACCGTGGTGTGGTCGTTCTCGCCCGCGACGTGGTTGGGGTAGCACCAGTACGTGACCCCGCGCTTCTTCATGTCCGCGAGGATCTCCTCGCGGCTGGGGTTGAACGGCTGGCAGCACCACACGTCGATGTAAGGCCGCATGGGATCGAATTGCTCGTGCGTGGGGTCCGCGGTCACGTACGTGCGCACGCCGGGCACTTGCTTGATCGCCTTGAGCACCTCGCGCATGAACGCGACGGACGCGGGCTTCGTGGACGGTTCATCGACCGGGTAGTAGAGGAACTCCGGCCACTCGCGGCGCTTGCGTTCGGCTTCGATGAGGCGCACCATCTCGGTCAGCTCCTTGAAGAAGCCTGCCGGTGGCATCTCAACCAGACGCAGGTGCGAGCCCATGCCCTTCTTCATGTACTTCCAATACAGGCTACTCGTGGGAATACTCACCGGGAACGGCTGATAGAAACCGTGGCGACGGTAGAGGTCGATGCACGCGGCCAAGTAGTCGTAGTTGAACGACCACGACCCGTCTGCGGCCCGCCGACCGCTCAGGCCCATGGTGATGCCGTTGTTGCCGTGCTCGGCCATGTCCGCGTGCTCGAGTTCGGCCTTGCGCCGCCACCATCGCCGGCTGAACGCGTCCGGCGCGTTGCGCATGGACGCGTAGGGGTGGCGGTAGTACTGGCTGTACACCATCGACCGATCCTTCTCCAACTCGAACGGCAGCACGCGCAGCTTGAGCGGCACCGTCGCCGCGATCTTGCCATCGACTTTCACGCGCGCCTCGCCGGTGTACACGCCGTCGCGGGCGAACGCGTCGACGAACACGGTGAGCCAGACGCGGAAATTCGCATGCTTCACCAGAGGCTGCGGCGTCATGGGCATGAGCACGTCGGGCGCGCGGTAATACACGCCGTACACGCGGTAGTTGGGCCGCACGTACATGTA
>JAJRTI010000454.1 GCA_024278415.1 Planctomycetota bacterium
ACTCGGTGAGCGGAAACGCGAAACCGTGAGCGGGCAGACCGAACGGGGAGCTATGCGCCTCGACCAAGCATTCGTACCCCATCTGCTCTAGGTCTCGCTGCAAGCCCAAGTATGCTTCGAACTGCGGCGCAGGCCCGCCGGCATACTGGATGGGCTCGAGGCCGAAGTTCCAGTAGCTGTCGAGCCAGAATCCGTCGAGTCCCGTTTCTTTCTTAATTGCTCGCAGCCGAGTGCGCACGTAATCGCTCCAGGGGCTGAGCGCACTCACGCAGGTGAGGTCGCGGTAGCCCCATGTGTAGGCCGAGCCGTCCGCGCAGTGTAGCGCCCACTCTGGATGCTCTTTCAGTAACGGCGAGCGGTTGGACAGGTGCCCCAACGCCAGCCAGGTGAAAACTCGCATTCCCAGCGCGTGCGCGGTCTCGCAAATTCGGCGCAATGTTGCTTCGCCCAGCCGGGGCGAGACCTCGAGGGCCCACGGAGCGCAGCCGCTTTTCACGCCAACGCCTTTGTCCTTGTCGCTGAGCCACGGGGTGTACACCAAGACGCGCTTGAACCCCATAGCCGCGGCCGCCTTGACCGCCTGTTCAGGGGTGCTCTGTTGCACCCATTTCGCGGCCCAGCGCAGTTGGATCGCTGGCAGCGGCTCGAACTCGCGCAATCCGAACGCCGCCCGCCATCGCCTATAAAGGTCATCGCGCACGCGCGCCCACGCGTCGAACCCACGCGCCTTGGACGTCAGCACATACTCCCATGGCGTCGTTATCTCGGCTGCGGGCCGAAAACAGTAGTAGTTCAGCGCCAGGAGTCCGTCCCAATCGAGTGGTTTCGTCTCGGCTGACCGAATCAGCATGGGGCGACCGTGGAACACGAGCAGCGTGCCCGCCCCTTCCCGTTCGAGCCAATCGAACGATGGCACGCCGTCGCCGAAGCGGACCACGCCGGGATGGAGGTTTCGCTCCTGGCCGCCGCTGAACCCTAGACTGGAGTTGAACCCTGCGCGGAAACGCAGCGCGGGTCGCAGTGTGTCCATCCGCTGTGTTGTGCCGATGATGCCGCCGCCGGGTTGCCATGCGCCGATTTCGAGCAACTTGAACGTTCGCCGCGGCCACCGCACTGACCATCGGGTCCGTATGCCCTCCCACATGACGCCGCCGATGCGCATCGAGGCGGGTTCGAACTCCCACGTTATGTCCGCGGCATCTGCACCATGGCCGAAGCGGAGCGCAATGACCAGCCGTTGCCCACCCTGCTCTGTGGACACAAGTTGCGGGACGCCGAGCGCGGCCGTCCGCGCATCGCAGACCAGCGCACGCCACGGCATATCACTACCTCGAGCCTCGAACCCGTCCAACCGCACGCGTCCGACGCCGACAAACTTGTCGTCGCGCGTAAGAACCTCCAAGTCCGCGCGGCCCACGGGGTGTACACGTCGTTTCACCTGTAAAGGAGGAAGCGCGCGTTCGCTCGCCTCGCCAAGCTCTTTCACACTTATCTCGTCCAGCCACAAGTCGCCCCCCTTGCGTTCCACCCACACCTCCACTTTGCCCTGCGTCAGCGTCTTGCGAGTTGTGCGAAAGACGCCCTGCCACTGCTGCCAGTCCCACGTGCCCGAACGGTTCAGTGTTGGGAACGCCGCGTGAAAGTCCGACCACCTCCACGCGCCGCGAACCCTCTGCCAGTCCAGCGGGCTGGGCAATAGCTCGTAGTACTCGCCCGCGGAGCGGTCGTAGCGGCCAGGCTTACCCGTGGTTTCGGGGCGTAGAAAGTAAAACTTGATGTGGAGACCCCGTATCTCTCTGGCCTTGACCCACAGGCGCAAAACGTAGCGCTTGCCTGGCTCCAAAGCGAACCGGTCGCTCTCGAGCGCCACTTCCCAGTAGGGCTTGTTCGACGCAGGCCGGTAGTGCAGGCATCGGCCCCGAACGCCGGGCTCGAACTTCACTCGCCCCGGCCCAAGTTTCCAATCCTCCAACTTCGCGGAGCCGGCCCCGGCCTCGAGTCCGCCATGTCGCAGCAAGTTCGGCTGCGCGGCCAAGGACGAAACCATGGCTATGATACAAGCGTGCAGCAACACGTCTCTATCTCCCGTCTGATTCGGAAAGTTGTGTTTCGCGATTCTACGCTTAGGAAAATCACCATGACAGAGCGTAGGCTCTCCATCGAGTACAACGCACACGAGAGCCGCTGATGGCCTGGCTTCCTTCCTCGCCGATTTCCTGCGCCTTTTTCACGGTGCGCCTGATGTCCACCCAACCATTGACAAAGGACCAGAGCGCGCCTTTTCGTTGTGCTTCATCCTCCCACAGCACACCGACCATCGAGCCGCCGCGTTGCAAAAGCCGGCGGCGCTTCATCTCTGGCAGGAGCGCGACATAGGCCTGATTCGTGTAGCGCGCTTCTTCTCCCAGCGTGGCATCGTGCTGGAAAACCGTCAACGGAATCATCGGAGTACACTTATTGGCGAGCAGGCGGAAGTAGAACCCGGGCTGTGGCCGCGGCTTCAATTTCCGCCACCCGAGCCATTCCGAAGGCGGCTTGACGCTCGTTTCCAACGGCGCCCACCAGGGAGCGGTCTTGTAAAGCAGCCACTCCCTGCCCTGCCAGTATCGCACCAGGGGATAAGGTTTGACCATGCCACCAAATCCGGCGGAGGGGATGTCGAAAGGCAGGTGCCCTTCCACCAAGACAGAATACCCCAACCTTCTCACCTCGCGATGAAAACCCAAAACCGCGTCGAATTGAAGAGCCCAGTCAGGGGTCGCGAAGTTACACGCCTGCAACCCAAAGCTCGCATAGGAATCGAACCAGATGCCGTCCAGGCCGGTTCGTTGCCGGACTTGCCGGAGTCGCTCCAAAGCGTATTTCGAGTAGCCCGCAGGGTGGAACACTCCGATAAGCGAGCTGTGTCCGTCCTGCCGGTAGCCCAAATCGTAGGGCGAACCGTCCCGATTGCGGACGATCCATTCGAGATGTTCCTCGAGCAACGGCGAGAGGACGGAAAGGTGCGCGGTCGGCGTCCAGGCAATCACTTGTATACCGAGCCTGTGTGCTTCGTCGCACAATTTCTTGAGCCCTTGCTCCCCTCCCAATCGCCCGGCCACCTCCAGGGACAGCGGGGCGCAGGAACTCCCGCTGCGTATCCCTTTCTCCTTTCTTTTTTGCATCAGGAACTCCCCCCGCTCGGTGGCTGTGGACTTCCAGACAGGGCCAATGTTCACGCGCTTGAACCCGAGTGCGGCGGCCGAGGGAAGCTGTTGGCTTACCCAAGCGAAGGTGGCCTCCCGGGGGTAAACCAAGTAGATGTTCTTCGAGAGATGCGTTGTGGGCAACAATTCCGATGGCATGATGCTCACGCGGCGGCTGAGGCGGCCGGCGACGAAATCGCGCAGGTCCGTCCAGGCGTCGGCCCCGCCTGATGGATAGAGCGCCACCACACGCCACGGCGTGGTCCATTAGCTGCGCAGCGCGGTGACGAAGCGTTCTTCGATGACCAGCTCGCGCATCGGTGGCACGCGTAAGAAGCGTTTGAAGGAGAGCGCCACGTCGTCCACCCAGGACACGAGCGCAGCATCTTGAGCCGTCAGAAAGTCGATGAAATCGCCCGCGCCGATGCGCGCCTTCGTCGGGAGCGTGATACAAAGCGGCTTGTATTCGTCGAAATCGGTCACGGGAGGCATGGCAGTAACAAACCCCCACTGCTCCAAGAGACGAAGACCGACCACCGATGCTTCGCACCCGGCGTTGCCGAGGCCCCATGAACTGCGGTCCAACACCTCGCGTATTTTCCGCACTTTCGACTGCCAGCGGTACGCGTAACGAAATCCGATCAACTCCTTCCCCTCCACCTCCGCGCGGAACGGCTCCACCAACCAGTCAAGACTGTCGGTGCTGCCATCGGCGGCAATGAGTGCGGTGCGCAGCACCCAGCGGGCGCCCTGTTTCTCGATGGCCTTCAGTTGGCACTTTCGATAGGCGATGGGCTCTGGCCCGGCGAACAAAGGCGCGATGGGAAACTCGCCGCTTCGCAAAACGACCTTGCCCACGAGCACCTGGCTAAAGCCCCAGAAGTTGGCCCCTTTCCGGACCAACTCAAGCCGCACGCCGTTGGGCAAAACGATATCTTGGGATGCGCGGCTGCCTGAATCTGCGTGCTTCTGGGACTTGCCTGTGACTACAGGCAATCGCACAGACTCACGGCGCTGGCCATGCTCTTTCCGCGACTCGCCGTTCCTGTCGCTGCGCGGCCCATGAATCCCGATGGGTTTCAGCGAGAATCGCACGGGCGCGACGGAAGCGACACGGATGTCGTCAATCCAAAAGACACCGCCCTTTGAGCGTGTCCAAAACTCCAACCGCGCCTTCACATCTCCGGGGGGAGCAGAGTACGCGCCGACCCATTCAACCCAGTCCCATGTCCCGTCCCAACTGCCGCTTGGCAGTCCGGTCCGCCATTCATCG
>JAJRTI010000455.1 GCA_024278415.1 Planctomycetota bacterium
ACGTTTTACGTTTTACGTTTCACGTTTCACGCTCTACGTTTCACGTCTCATGCCCTCCGTCCTATTTGCAACCCTATTCCTCCTTGCCCTGGGCCTCGCGGCCGGGGCCATGCTGGCCGTTGCCGCCAGGGTCTTCTACGTCTGGGAGGACCCGCGCATCACCCACGTCGAGGACGCGTTGCTTGGCGCCAACTGCGGCGCCTGCGGCTACGCCGGCTGCGCGGCTGCCGCGGAGGCCGTGGTCAACGGCCAGGCCGGGCCGGAGGTCTGCGTCGCGGGCGGGTATGAGGTCGCCCAAAGCGTCGCGGCGGTGATGGGCGCGCAGATCGAGCACATGGAGCCCCGCAAGGCCGTGCTCGCGTGCCGTTACAGCGTGGACCAAGCCGCCGCAAAGTACGCGTACAACGGCGCGGCCGACTGCCGAGCCGCGGCCATGCTCTATGGCGGGCCCAGGGAGTGCCTCATCGGCTGCCTCGGACTGGGCACCTGCGAGCGCGTGTGCCCTTTCGACGCCATCGCGATCGGCCCCGAAGGCCTGCCCGTGATCGACGACACGCGCTGCACCGGATGTGGCGCCTGCGTGCAACATTGCCCCACGCACGTGCTCTGGTTGGAGTCCATATCCGAGCGCCTCCTCACCTTCAACTCGGCCAGCGACTGCCTTGCCCCTTGCCGGCAGGCCTGCCCCGCGCAGATCGACGTCCCCAAGTACATCGACCACATCAAGCACGGGCGCTACCTCGCGGCCGTCGAGACGATCAAGGAACGCAACCCTCTGCCACTGGTCTGCGGCCGCGTGTGCCCGCATCCGTGCGAGGCTGAGTGCCGCCGGCAGCACGTGGACGAGGCGGTGAACATCAACCACCTCAAGCGATACGCCGCGGACTACGAAATGGCGGAAGGCCAGCATCGCCGGCCCTACGTCGCGCCGGACACAAGCAAACGCATCGCCATCATCGGCGGCGGGCCGGCAGGCCTCTCCTGCGCGTACTACCTGCGCCGGCTCGGCCATTCGCCTGAGATCTTCGACGCCATGCCGCAACTCGGCGGCATGCTGCGGTACGGCATCCCCGAGTACCGCCTGCCCAAGAAAGTGCTGGACTGGGAGATCGAGGCCATCGTGGGCCTCGGCGTCGCCGTGCACACCAACCAGGCGCTCGGCAAGGATATCCGCATCAAGCAACTCCGGGACGATGGCTTCGACGCCGTGTTCCTAGGCCTGGGCGCGTGGGACAGCATGTCACTCGGTATCGCAGGGGAGAACCTTCCGGGCGTAATCGGCGGCATCGACTTCCTGATCCGCCAGGCGTCCGGCGCCCCCGCGCCGCTTGGCGAACGCGTCGTCGTGGTCGGCGGCGGCAACACCGCCATCGACGCCGCGCGCACGTGCCTCCGCCGCGGCTGCAAACAGGTGGCTATCCTCTACCGGCGATCGCGCCGCGAGATGCCCGCAAACGAGTCCGAGATCGACGAAGCCGAACGCGAGGGCGTCGAACTCCACTACCTCGCGGCGCCTGCCCGGCTCCTCGCGGATGCCGGCGGCAAGCTCGCGCACATCGAATACATCAAGATGGAGCTGGGCGAGCCCGACGAAAGCGGCCGGCGCCGGCCCGTGCCGATCCCAGGCTCGGAAACGCTCATGCCGGTGGACAACGTGATCGCCGCGATTGGCCAGCGGCCCAATCTGGACTTCGTGAGGGGGGTGGCCGAAGGGAGCCCGTTGGGCGTGACGCGCGGGAACACCCTCGAAGCCGACCCGCAGACGTTGCAGACAGCAATCGCGTACGTCTTTGCCGGCGGCGACAGCCGCACGGGCCCCAAGACCGTGATCGAGGCAATCGCTGGCGGACGCCGCGCCGCGCGCGCGATCCACTTGTATGTGACCGGCCAAGAAGTCGCGCCGCCGCCGGGCGAGATTCTCGATTCGCGCTCAGAGTGCCAAGCGGTCGAAGTGCGTGGAGTGCCCCCCCACCCGCGTGTGCGCATGCCCGAACTCTCCATCGACGAGCGGCTGGCAGGCTTTAGGGAAGTAGAACTGGGCTTGCCGGAGGCCGACGCGCGGCGGGAGGCCCAGCGCTGCCTCCAGTGCGGCACGACATGCTACTGCCGCGACATGATCGAGCACGTGGAGAAAGCCGCGGCCGCTAGCACACGCTCCGCCATTGACCACCTCTGAGTTCGGCCGTTGGGGGGACGGCCGCGCGTGTTGCTGCGGCAACGGAGGCTGACAGCGACGCATCCGCCCTCCTTCTCCCTCTGGGAGAAGGCCGGGATGAGGGTCCGCTCTCGCGCTTTGCCAAAGCCGCTAACCGCTCAGCCTCGGCAGAGGCGACAGTCAATAGCCAGGGGCGTCAGCCCCTGGCGCGAGAGCCCAAAGAAGGAACTCCAGCCCCGAACGGGGCGGCAGCGGCAGAAGACCACATGACATCACGTGCCGAACAAGGCTCTGTCGCCCCATTCGGGGCTTGAACGTTCGTCGTTCCTCTTGCCCAAGGGCTCACGCACTTGGCTATTGACTGTCGCCCCTGCCGGGGCTGGCCGTCGATGAGGCTACGCCTCAAGCAGATGATGCACGGTCGCTGCCATGAGCTTCTCGCTGTCGGACTGGGCCTGGGGCAGCTTCGCCTCCAAGGCGTTGCCGAAAGGGACGCAATCTGGTAATCGTAATCTGGTATCACCATCCTGGTTGAACGCCAAACACATCTCGCTCTGGCACAGCCACACATTAGTGCCAGCCGTAGTCACTGTCAACCATCGCTAAGACATGGTCGCGGGGCAGATGGGGATGTGTGAGGGCCGTTCGTAGCGGATAATGGGCTGGGATTGGGCGCACCAAGGGCGGCAGGACTGTTAGTGCCTTCACCGTCAGAAACGGTCACGAAAAACAAGAAGTTGCACGGTGTGCGTGCACTCTTGGCAGCGTATTGCGTATTGCGTATCTCGGATCGCGATCCGAATACGCAATACGCAATACGCAATACGCAATACGCAATACGCAATACGGAACAGCGAACCTGCGCTCCACACGCCACGTCTTGCCTCTGATCCATGGCGGTCAGTGGCCTTGGGTTGCGGGCGAAGCCCGCTTTGTCTCCTCTGGAGCAGTTGCAAACATCGCCCGTTTTCGCGACGCTGGGCTCGCGACCCAAGAACGCTATTGGCGCATTTCAGCGCAAGCCAAAAGGAGCTTCCATGAGCCGAACCGTTATCGTGATGCTGCTGGCCGCGTGGCCGGCTTGGGCTGGGCAGGTCTACCAAATCCAGACGACCTCCGACCTCACGCTGCGACTGGCCGCGCCGGGGCCCAAGCCGCGCGTGCTGTTCTGGTCCAACGCGGGCCAGTGGGCCGCAGCCCATGCGCGCGTCGAGGCCGGCCGCGTGCAACTCACGCTCGCAGTGAGCCAACTCACGAACGGGAAGACGACGCTGCTGGTCGGTGTGCCAGACGACGTGGACATCAACGACCGCACCGCACCGCGCATCTCGGCCACGCTCGACGGCCAGCCCCTCAAGCCGGGCGACGAGCCAACGACAGTCCCGCGCACGCCGAAGACGCTCACGTGCACCGTAACCGACGCGGCCAACCGCATCGCGCCGGAGTCCGTGCGGCTCCTCATCGACGGCCGGGCGGTCGCCGCGAAGCTGGCGCGCAAGGAGGCCGGAGGCAAGCGCTTGGTGTTCGAGGCCGCGCTGCCGGCGCTCGGCTTCGGAGCGCACACCCTCGCGGCCACCGCGCGAGACGAGTCGCCGTTCC
>JAJRTI010000456.1 GCA_024278415.1 Planctomycetota bacterium
CCTCCGCGTGAAGGACGGTGCCGGTACACGTCGACACCCCACACGGCCCCCTTCGACAACTGCGGCTCGAGCACCGGCCGCGGGACGGTGATGTGGACTCGCCACCCATCCCCATCGCGCTCGTGCTTCACCTTGGCGAGCGGGTCCCAGCATCCCCAGAACCTCCCGCCCTCGTACGGATCGAAGAAGCTGCTGTGCAACACGCCTGCTGCGTTCACCGCTACCGTGTAGAAGCTGCCTTTGAGTTGGAGTTTCCCGTCCCCCGCCGGCCCCAATTCTCGCAGCAGCGCCGCGGGATCGCGCTGATCGCGGAGAAGGAATTCCCGGGCCAAATCTTCGCCCACCGCCAGAGGCGTGAGCCGCACGAAAACGCAGTCGTCCTCATACACGCTCCAGCTCCTCGGAGGCACGGCCCGCGCCCGTTCGATGAGTCCCGCGTCTTTGCCTTTCAGCTTTTGCCGGAGCCGATACAGGGAGTGCACGTTTCCCCGCAGCACGTCCCGGTCGAAAGAATCCGTCGGCGCCGCGGCGCGGGCCAGCAACTGGCTCATCGCCGGTTCGGCGCAGACAAAGTCGAGCCGCAACGTCGTATCGTTTGCGATGAGCGAGACCCGGGTGGCGATGCTCGGCGCCGCGCCCTCGGAGTTCGACACGAAGTCGTCCGTCTCGAGTTTGGCCCGCGAGCCTCCGCCGAAGCCGATAGCGCCCGCCAAGTCGGCCCCTTGCAGCCCGAGCGCCGGCGGCGCCTGAAGCGGCCAGGGATGCCGTTGCATGGCCGCGTCGAGTTCTTTCAGCGAGCAGCCAAGCTGCTGCGCGACGCGGGAACGCTCCGCGAAGGTGGCCCAGTATCGCCGCCAGACGAGGTGCGAGAGAGACTGGCCGAACTCCGCCTCGACCGCGCGCTCCAACGAGCCCGCGGCCAGCGCCTGGCCTGCAAGCGATCCCAGCAGGAGGGCGACAAGGAGCGGACAGACGGTTATGAAGTGTTCAGACACCACGGGCATCCTTTCGTTTCCAACATTGACACGTCCCGACATGGGTCTGAGACGTGCTTGACGCCATCTTGCGTCAGCGCCCCGGCGCGCCCACCGCGCCGCGCACGGTTCCCTCGCGGCCGGCGATTCGGAAACGGCCCGTCAGGTCGCCGTCGAACGCGAAGTAGAGGAGCCCGTCTTCGTGCCGCGTCTCCGCGTCGCGCGAGGGAGTGAAGTCGCCGTGGTAGCGCGGGGTTTGCCAGATTTTCAAATCGTCGAAATCGACTTGCGCCGCGGCGCGGCCGGAGTTGACGCTGCCGAGCTGCGCCATGAACGCACCGTCCCGCATGGCCAGCGGCGAGTGATCCTCGACTCCGCCCTTGCGGCCCCATTGCTGCCTCGAACTCTTCTTCCCGTCCAGATACAGCGCGAGCCGGGACTTGCCGTCCGCGTTCAGGTCCCACACGCAGGCCACGTGATGCCACTCCCCGGCCTTCCAGTTCGGCAGCCGCGAATGCACGAGCCGCCGGTCGCCATCGGGGCTGGTGAAGTGGAAGCTGATCCAGCCTTTCTTCTCGTGAATGATGGCCATGCTGTTGCGGCTCATGCTGGTGCGATTCGGCGCGAGTTGCGGGCCGTAGTGAAAGAGATAGAGGAAGCGCTGGCCCCACTGCTCCGGCGGCAGCGCCATGTCCACACGGGGGCGGATCCAGAACTCGATGGTCCCGCGCTCGAACGAGAGCAGCCGCGCGCCTGCGGCTTCCACGGGAAAATACACCGGCGCGGCCACGGCCTTCGAGCCAGGACGCCGGCCCGCTACGAAGACCTCGTCGTCCGACAGCGCCGCCGCCGCAGCGCCGAGGATCACCGTGGTCGCCGTGGACCGGCGTTCGCCGGTTAGCGTGCGATACGTGAGGTTCACCTTCAGCTTCACGCCGGCGTGCTCGTTCTCGAGTTGGATGCGCACGGGCCGCGGGGTGGAGTACGTCAGCGGCACAACGTCCTTGCGCGCGACCTCCGCATTCCCGAGTTTCCGGCCGCCGCGGCCCAGGACGGCCGCTTGGATCGCCATGTCGCGGAGCGGGCGCCGCGTCTCCACGCGCAGGCCGAACGACACTTCGCTGCCCGCTCCGCGGGCGGTGGTCTGCGTCTTCATCGTCGCGTTGAGGATGTGCAGGCCCGGCCCCTTGTCCGCGGCGAGCCGCGGTCTGCTCACGAACCGCAAGCGCGAGTAGCGCGCCGCGGTGTGATAGCTCTCGCCGTTGAAGAACGCGGACGCAAAGGTTTCCACTTTGCGCGGTTCGAGAGACAGAACCACATCCCTCGCCAACACCGCACGCCAAGTTCCATGCGGCGGCTTGCCGATAGCGTCCAGGGGCACGGCAAGCTCGAAGGACCACCCGTCCTTCGTCTTCCGCACCGCGGCCTTCGCCCCGCTCGGCCAGCCTTGCTCGGTCCTCGGCTTGCCGGCGATGACCTTGCGCATGGTGAACAGGTTGCCCGCGGTGTCGACCACGAACTGATACAAGTTCTCCCGCGCCGGGTCGCCGGGCGTGAAGAGGAACTCCACCTGCTCGGTGAACACGTATTCGTCGGCGCCGCGCTTCGGCTCCTCGATGCGGCCGATCAACGGCTGTACAAGCCTCGCGCCGAGATAGATGTGCTTGTCGTCGTAGAGCAGCCGCGCGTCGCAGGGCAGCGACATGACTTTGTATTGCCGGTGGCCCACAAACTGATCCACCGCCGGCGCCGCGCGCCATGCCGGCTCCGACAGCACGCCGTCGAGCTGGATCCGCCCGCGGGCTTGCGCCGCGACGAGGCCGCGTTTGCCGAACCAGGCCTTGAACCAGGAGGGAATGTTGTACTCCGCGTAGAGCCGGTCCTTGTCGCGATCCAATTCGTCGAGGCGCTTCGCGAGCGCGGCGAAGTCGGGATGCAGCAGCTTGGACTCCAGTCGCCCCGTCTGCCACCCACGGCTCAGTTCTTCGTACCGAATCACCCACGGCTCGTTCGCCAGCTCGGCCGCGGTCTTCTCATACGCGGCTTTGTTGGCAGCCAGTTCCTTGCGGCCCGCGGCGATTTCCTGCGTCGCCAGTTTCATGTCGCCTGAGCGGATGGCTTCCATCGCCTGAAGCTCGCGCAGGTGCAGGTCCGCGTATGCGCGCGCCGCGGAGGCCATCGCGTAGAACTGCACGAAGTAAGGATAGGAGAAGCGGTCCATCAGCTTCCGGCCCGAGGCCCTGGCGCGCTGGATCTTTTCCCACAGCTTGTCCATCGCCGCACACGCCTGCCGCACGGCCTCCCGGTTCTTTCGCACGAGGGGAGGCAAGACGCTCGCCGGCAGGCGCTTGGTCATCTGCTTGGGATCGACCGCGACGCGCCAACTGAGATGGCTGGCGAGCACCTGTTGCATGAGCGCTCCGGCTTCCGCGCCCCACATGCCCACGGCCGCGCGTTCCGCGAGGATGTCCAGCGCGGCTTGGTCGTCCACCTGCGGCTCGCCGCCGCGCATGTACGCGGGGTCGTAGTCCTTGCTGCCGGGGAACCGCGTGTTCCACGCATACTCGCAGGCCGCGACGCGCACCGGCTCGCTGAACCAGAGGTAATCGATGTCGTTCGCCCACAGGATGTCCTCCTGGGGCCGGTCGGGGCTGTACCCCGCGCCGATGCAGCGCACGTTCGTGGTGAGGATGGGGAAGATGCTGTTCCGATAGTGCGTCAGCTCCCAGTACACCCACATGGGCCGGCCCGGGTAGCCGTCGTAGAACCGGAACATGTTCGCGCGCGCGGCCTCGCGGATGCACATGCGCACGCCCGGCGCGAGCTTCGCGTTGATCCCGCGCATCCACGCGCGCATGCCCGCGACCAATTCGCGGGCTTGCTTCCGGCCGGACGCGGAGTCCGGCAGGCCGAGCCTCGCCATGACGAACTTCTCGTCGAGATTATCCGCGGTGTACGGATACGCGACGAACACGATCTCCAGCCCGGCTTTGGCGAACTCTTCGGCGTAGATGTTGAACATGTCCGCGTCGGCCTGCACGCGGTCGTCGCCGTACTTTTGCCGGGTCAGCGCATCGCGGTGCGACCACAGCTCGGGGTCCAGGATACCTCCGGCGTCGACTGCGTGGATGAAGGCCATGCCGAATCCGCACTCCCTGCAAAACGCGGCCATGTTGCGCGCCTTGTTGCGATGCAGGTCGTGCCGCGCCCAGGAGTGGTAGTGGTTGCGGCCGCGGTCGAGCATCATCTCGCTGAAGCCGGGCCGGCCCTTGTCTTTCGGATAGGCGCCCAAGCGCACGCTGCCGTTTTGCATCCCCACGATGCCGCGCGTGCGCGCGTAGTCGCTCACCGCCTTGGCGCACGCGCGGGCTTGGGGGTTGCTCGGAATCCTGTTGGGCAAGCTGGAGTAACGCTGCGAGCCGAGCGTGTGGCGAAACACGCCGGTGGCCTTCATGCGAAAGAGCCAGTCCATGTACTTGCGCATGTTCGCCAGATGGGCTTTCGGCCCTTGGCCGACCGTCTCGAGGTGGTAAGGCGCCAGCAGCGTGCCGATTTGCCGATGCTTGTAGTCCGGCCAGTCCACGACCGCCGCGGGATAGAGCAGCACCTTCCCGCCGCGCTCCTCGATCAGCCAGCGCAGCGTCACCGCGGCGTAGAGCATGCCCATCTCGCCCTGGCCGCTCAACACAATGCCGTCGGCCCGCGGGTAGAGCCCGTACGCCTGGTCCGTCTTCCGCGCTTCCGGGTGGCGCGACCGGTCGCGCGTGAACGTGTTGGGCCACGCGTTTTCAATCACGATGTTGTACGCGCCCGGCCGCGGTGCGGCGACGACTGGAATCTCCGCACGGACGGAGAAGTCGCTCATGCGCGACACAATCTCGTTGGCCGCGATGCGGCCGCGCTCGGAATCGTTCGCCAACACGATGGCCACTGGCCGCGCTCCCGGCCCGGCGAGCACGACCGGCTCTTGGCCGAACCGGATCTGCTTCGGCACAGGCAAGAGGCGGAGGCCGCGCTTGCGAAGCTCCTCCCAGTTGCGCCGCAGCGCCGCGCCGCCCACGGGACTAAGCGGGTGAGGCTGCACCGCGCCCAAAACCGCCGTCGCGGCCGCGGCCCATGCGCGCGCCGCTCCGCCTGGCGACGGCAGGCAAGTCCACACGACGGCGAGTAAAGCTGAAGCAATTGAACACTTTCTCACTTTGTGCTCCTTATGGGTTTTCCTCTGCGACTTAGCGAAGACGACCTTTCCCCGAACTCATGCGCTCATTTCTTGAACGTATGATACCCCTGTGCGCCGACTCGAACGCCGCCAGGGCCACGCCATGGTTGGTCGCCGAAGTTGACCACCACTGTCCAACCTGACGAAAAGCTCGTTTCCTGAACCAGGCGGTCCTTCGACAGGACGCGGTGGCCGGTCATCTCGTCGAACCCGATCTTCTCGCGCCAGCCGCAGACGTTGCGATAGGTCTGGAGGTAGCGCGCTTTGACCTTCTCCCAGCCCGCGGCGCCGATGACGTTGCCGGCTTTGGGGTGCATGAAAATGAGCGGGGCCGTGCCGTAGAGGATGTTCATCAGGTCGTGGCGGTCCCACAGGCCCAGGTCGCGGCCGGGGTCTTGGTTCCACCGGCGCGTGCAATACACGGAGTCGTGATACACGAGTTGAAAAAGCGGGACGCGCCGCGCGGGGTTGAAGTCGTATCCGAGGCAGCGCTCGCGGAAGCCGGGCTTGTCCTTCAGGTAGGGGCCGACCCAGTGCGCCACTCCGCCGCTGCCGTAGTAGCCTCCGCCGTACTCGGAGAGCGTCTCGATTCCTTCGAACACGTGCGTGGCCGCGGTCGCCCACCACTTGCCGCGCTCCGAGCCGACGACGAGACCCAAGGCG
>JAJRTI010000457.1 GCA_024278415.1 Planctomycetota bacterium
CGGCGATAGGTCCGCTTGAGGTTGTGCTGCGCGGTGCGGTAGGTGAACCGCCAGGGCTTGATCCCGGCCTCGAAACTCGGGTTGGCAAAGGGGTTTTGGCCGTCCGCAACCGTGCGCCCTGGGGCGTAGTTTCCTTCGTAGAGCCGGAACAGGTCCGCGCGGATTCGCGCGCCTTCCTGGCCGCAATAGATGTACGCAGACCAGCCTTGCGGGTAGGGCTTCTCGACCTTGAAGGCCACGTGCAGCTCAGTCCACTTATCCGCGGGAATCATGATGTCCCGGCCTCGCACGGCCCTGTCCCAGGGGCTGCCGGCCCGCTCGATCTCCAGACGAACGCGGACCGGCTCGCCGAGCCCCTTGACGAACGCGGCAAAGGTGTAGGTCTTGCCAACCTGCCCGGCCTTCACTTTTTGTCCGAACTGGCCCCACGGCACCGTGCCCATGGTCAGGAGCGCGCTCTGCTTGCCGTCCACCGCGTCGTCGCCACTCACTGCGAGAGACGGCACGGTCCCCAGGCCCTTGCTGACGGTCCAAGGCGCGAGTTGGCAGAAGACGACGTTCGCCCCTTTGGCCTTGCCCAAGACGCCGTCGCCAATGACGGTGGCGCGTCCGGACACGAGGGGCAGTTCGCGCGGCGCGGGGTTGTGCACGTCGGCCGGAGCCACTCCCGCGAACAGAGAGTCTGTGCCGAAGGGTTTGAAATAGGCTGCGATGTGCTCACGCTTCTCGAAGGCGACCTTCGTTGGCAGGAACGCGTTCGCGTCTTTCCCGTCGAGGCCCACGGCCAGGAGGCGGCCGCCGCGCTTGAGCCAGCTCGCGATGGCCGCGGCATCGTCAGCCAGTTGCTGCCCTCCGCCGGGGCCGACCACGAGAACCTCGTCGGCCAGCTTGCCGCCCTTGTATGCATTCGCGGAGATGCCCGCGGATTCGAGATGGCGCTTCCCCGCGGGGTCGCCCACGTACACGGCCGTGCGTGTCGGCGCTGGTTTCCACGAGGAGACATAGCCGAGCACGTTGCGGGCCAGCGTCTCGGCCGCGGGGTCGCTCTCGGTCCGGCCCGTGACGTCCATCTGGCAGAACAGCACCATCCCTTTGCCTTCGCGGTATTCCATGAGCGGGCTGTACTGGAGGCTGTACCCGCCGTCGAGGATGGGCAGGAAATCGCCACGGGCCGGCTTTTCGATCAGCACGGTCGCGACGTTGCCGCGATTGCCGCATCGCCAGAGCCGGGAGACCGGGATGCCGCACCACCGGACCGTCGGCGTACCGCTGAACTTGGAACTCGGGTTGTATGCCAGCCGGGGCGGGACGACCGTGGCTGCGCCGCGCCAGTTGCGCAAGTGGTCCTCGGCAATCCCTGCGAGAAGGGGATGATCGGGCACCCGCTTGAAGACCCACCGGAGGCCGTACACGGCCACGCGGAACCCGAACCGTTTCTCTAGCACGTCCGGCCCCTGTTCGAAGAGAAGCACCTTGAGCCCATCTCGCACGCTCTTGATATCGGGCGCCGGCCCCTTGGCCGTCAGCGCGTTCTTGCCCACTACGAGCGTGTCGTACCCGGACAGGTCGGCCTTTGCACCCACCTTGCGGTAGCGGACCCCCATCCCGTCGAGCAGCTTGCTCGTCTCGCCCTTGGGATCGAAGAGCGCGATCTTCGATTCCACCCGGGGAGCGGCCGGGCGCGGCAGAACGTGAATGGTGAAGGAATCCTTCTGCGTCTCGCCGGTGCTGAACCGCACAGTGGCGCGGAGTTGATACTTGCCGGGCGCCAGCTTGTCCGGCAGTTCGAACCGCAACGGGATGCGCTCCTGTTGTCCCGTGGGCAAGGTGACCTTCTGCTTGCCGGCCACCGGCTTGTCCAACGCGAACGCCCACTCGCAGTCGCCGGACACGGTCTTTCGCGAGTTGTTGATCACGATGAGCTGCTTCTCGATGGTTTCGCCGGGATAGAAATTGTGGTCCTTGCTCGTGAAGGCTGCTGGCTTGCCGGCGAGGTACGCGAGCAGGGGGCGATTGTTCCGAATGAGCGCCCGCGCGGCCGCGGTGGGAATCCAGTCGGAGCGTTCGAACGCGACGTCCATCCGCTCGTAGCGCTCGTCGATGTAGTCGGGGCTGAACCCGGGCCGCTGCAAGTTGTCCCAATCGACTTCGAGCGCCTTGCGGTCCTTCTTGACGCCGTCGCGCAGGGTCCAGTAGTGCCCGTGGTTCCAGGGCGAGTTGGCCGACATGCCCCACGTTCGGAACGCGGGCCAGTTGTTGGAGAAGTACATAGCGTACACCGGGTAGCGCTCTGCGAAATCCCTGGATCCAATGGGGTGGGGGTAATCCCAACGCTTCCAGCGCTTGCCGGCGCGGAATTGCTTGGCTTCCCAGCGGAGGTTCTCCTTCTCTTGCTCGCTGATACGGTATGCGCGGGCTCCGAAGAACTGCGCGTTCCACTCGGCGAGGGTAAACTCCCACGGCACCGCGGCGCTCCCGTAGGCTCGGCTGCCCATGTACCAGCCCCTGTACATGGCCCAGTCCCACGGCATGGGCACGGTGTACTCGCAGGTGAACAGCGGCTTCACCCCCTTGGTCGCCCAGTGCTCGAACCAGTCGGACATCTCCTGGACGGGGACGAAGTTCGCGTAGAAGTTCATCGTGTACATGGAGCCCAGGTTGCCGGAGGAGTGATGATACACGATGCGGCTGGGGTCGAGGCGTTTGATAATCGCCTCGGCCCGCAGGGCTCGCTTCGCGTTTCGGACACCTCCCGGGCTGCGGCGAGCGTGGATGCCGTCGATGAGGTCCGGGTTCATGGCCTCCGAGTACCCGGTCGCGTTGTGGCTCGTGGCGTAGAACACGACCGACGGATGATTCTGTGCGACCCGCACGTAGAACTCCGCGTGCCGCGCGTACCCGTTCGTTTTGTCCGCGTCGGGGCTCTTCCAGTCGTAGCGGCCGAAATGCGGCTGGGACAGGGCCACGAGCATCCCCACGTCGTCCGCGGCGCGCAGAATCTCGTCAAAGCTCAGATGCGAGCCCGGCTGGCACCCATAGTTGTGGGTGTACACGAAGTTGATCCCGAAGCTCTGGAGGCGCTTCAGGCTCTCGCGTGCCGCATCGTAGGTGGCCCATGCCGCGCCGATCTGGGCATTGTCCAGCGGGACCGACGAGAGGAAGATGCGGGCGCCGTTCAGGTAGAAATCCCGGCCGTCGATCCAAAGCTCTCGGAACCCAAAGCGCACGGGAAGGCTGGCGTCCAGCACTTTTCCGCCAGCTTCCAACAGAGAAAGCTGAACGTGATACATATTCTGAGGCGTGTGGGTGTCCCAGAGCTTGTCGGGCTTCCAGCTCTCGGTGAATGCGACGCGGCTATCCTTGACGTCGGCCGCGTTGAAGGGCTTGCTCGTGAATTCCGCGACGCGGCGGCCGTTGTCCATGATGCGGGCGCGGAGGGCGTACCGTGCGTTTGCGGCCAGGCCGTCCAGCGCGGCGTCGAACGTGATCGCCCACTTGCGCACCGACGTATCCACCTTCACGTCGCGAATGCGCGGGCCCCGAGGCGTGCTCGTCAGGTACACGTCGCCGCACAGGCCGCGGCGCGCGACCTTGCCCTTGACCTTCCTGGCCGAGGCGGTGTCGTTGTAGGAGAGCATGACGCCCTTGAGCGGCATCGCCACCACGAGCATGCTGAGCACGTGCGTGCGGCCCGGCTGGCAAACCGCGGTCAGGTCCACTTCGCCGGAAGGGAACCGGATGTCGCCGGCCTTCTTGCCGTCCACGTACACCGCGGCAAAGGAATTGACGTACCCCGCGCGCAAGGCGATCCGGCGGCCGGCCCATTCCCGAGGGATGGCGATCTCGCGCTGGTACCAGGCCGCGGTGATGCGGCCCAGGGTCTCGTCCTTCCAACTGGGATGCGGGTAGACCGTCTGGCAGTCCTTCTGCATGTAATTGGTGATGCCCGGCCAGGATCCTGGAACCTTGAAATAGCCCCACCTCGCGCGAGGCACTGCATCCGAGCCCTTAGCGGCCGGCTGCCAACGCCACAGGCCGTTGATGCAGATACGCTCGCGGGTGGGCGTCGTTTGCCGATAAGCCTTGCCCAAATCCCAAACGGCTCTCACGCCTTTCGGCAGGGGAGCGACCGGCTGCGCGTCACCAGTCCTTTGCGCTGTTCCAAAGATGGCGCACATCGAGACTGCAATCCAAAGCTGGCAGTGTGGCCTCATGACGGTCTTCCTCGCTTGGGCCTCGATCGCAGTTCGCCGATCGTGGCAAGGGGTGGATGCAAAGGCTGGTACCTATCTGGGGCTGTTAGTGCCTTCACCATCAGCAACGGTCACGAAAAACAAGAAGTTGCGCGGTGTGCGTGCACTCTTGGCAGGGTATTGTGTATTGCGTATCTCGGATCGCGATCCGAATACGGAAGACGGAATACGGAACAGCGAACCTGCGCTCCACACGCCACGTCTTGCCTCTGATCCATGGCGGTCAGTGGCCTTGGGTTGCGGGCGCAGCCTGCCTTGTTTCAGTACACGATACACAATTCATCGGAAAGAGCAATATGGTTCCTCGTTGTTTGGTGTGGGCTGAATTGCGATCTGTGCCCCACCACGCGGCGAAGGCCAATGCGATGATGAGCAGCACAAGTTGAGGCATAGGCACTGCCCACACGAAACAGCGAGGAACTCTGAAATGCCGATGGGCTTGCCTTTCCCGCGGCCTTCCAGTATATGTTGGACGCCTTGGCCTACGCACTTCGTCGCTCGTAACATTTCAGCCAAGTGCTACAGCCATGCGCAGAAAACGTGGCTGAGCCTTTGGCCGGTCCGGGCGGGTTCGGCCTCTGGGAAGCCCAACGGGCTTCCGTAAACCAGCCCAGGGTTCGCGAGCGAAGCTCGCAACCC
>JAJRTI010000458.1 GCA_024278415.1 Planctomycetota bacterium
ATCGACTTCCGCACCGAGTTCGTCCCCGAAGGGCGGCACTACCGCCTCCTTGCCTGCTTCCCCACGTCGATCAGGAACGGGAAGGTCCAGCAGGAAATTCCCTTCGGCTTCGAGGAGCGAGGCGAAGGCGAATACCCGGCGCAAAACTGGATGGCGTACGAGGACGAGGAAAAGGGCCTGGTGCTGCTCAACCGCGGCCAACCCGGCAACAACGTGACCGACGGCGTCATGATGCTCTCTCTCTTCCGCGCGGTGGACATGGGGCCGCACCACTTCCCAAGCCGGGACATGTTCTACGAGGGCGAGCCGCAGGCGTTCGAATACAGCATCGCGCCCTTCGCCGGCCGTGGCCCCCGCGGCGAAGTCGGCGCGCAGCAGATGACCCCGGCGCGTTGGGGCTTCGCGTACAACGTGCCGCCCCGCGCCCGCGCGTATGGCGCCCGCCGGCCCAAGCCCGCGTCCTGGGTCTCGCTCACCCCGGCCAACGTCTGCCTGACCGCTCTGCGCCAGACCGACCAGGGCCTCTTGATTCGGCTCTACGAGACCCAGGGCAAGGCCAGCCGCTTCACCCTGAAGCTCGACCTCCCCCTCTCGCAAGCAGTCGAGACCGACTGCCTCGGCCGCCCCCTCACCCGCCGTACCAAGCCGATCAAGAACCGCACCCTCTCCGGCGCCATCCGCCCCTTCGAGATCAGGACCTACGTCGCCAAGTGCAGCATTCCGTAAGTCCCTGTAGGGTTCTGGACGGGATACCAGCGGAACTCCTGTCCGCTGACCGCCGCCCTTCCTTCTTGACCCCAACGGGGTCAGACAACCCCAATGCCATTAAGATGAGGCAGAGCGCGGCGCGTGTGGTCATCTCGGTCCTTCTGCCCGAGTACAGGGGCCCAGCCAGCTTCAGCTGGCTCTCTGCCTTGCCACCACGTTCACGTGGTGGACACCAAGCCTCCACTCCATTGGCCGGAGCGCGCTTTAGCGCGGCTTCCCGATTCGCTTACGCCAGCCAGAGAAGCCCTGCTGAAGCAGGCTCCTCATCGAGTCGAACCGAGCGTCATGCTCGCCACCAGATGAATCTGGCGGCAAGCAGAAAGGCCAGCTAAAGCTGGCCATGAAGTGTGCCCTGGCCGATGGATCGTCGATTGCGCTGCCGGAGTTCTTTAAGATGGCATTGAGCCAACCCTAGCCCAGAGCAAGCGGCGCGCCCCAAGGAGCCATCGCGTGAACTTCATCATCATCATGTCCGACACGTTTCGGTTCGACAACCTCGCGTGCTACACGCACTTGCGCCCGCGGCTCGCGACGCGCAGGCGGGAGGTGATGACGCCGAATCTGGATCGGCTCGCCGGGATCAGTACGGTCTTCGACCGCGCGTACATCGGCGCGTTCCCCACCGTGCCCAACCGCAAGGACATCTTCAAAGGGCGCAACACGTTCCCGTTCGACGACCGCTGGGCGCCGCTGGAGCCGGACGCAGTCACGTTCGTCGCGGAGTTGGGCAACGCGGGTTACGAGACCATGACCATCCAGGACTGCCCGCACCTGATCCCGAAGCAGATGGGCTTCGAGCGCGACTTCGACGGGTACTTGCACATCCCCGGCCAGGAAGGCTACAAGCTCGCGTCGTGGCAGGTCGATGCGTTTGGCGACACGAGCAAGACCCGACCGGCTGGGCAGCTCTGGCAGCACCTGGCGAACGTCGAGGTCACACGCCGATCCGAGGAGGACTGCTTCTCCGCGCAGACGCTGCGGCAGGCCGTGTACTGGCTCGAACGGAAGTACCGCCGCGACCGGTCGGGCAAGTTCCTGCTCTACCTCGACTGCTTCGACCCGCACGAACCCTGGGACGCGCCGCAATGGTATGAGGACCTCTACAGCCCCGGCTGGGCGGGCGAGGAGACGGTGCGCTATCCCGGGCCCTGTGTCGCGAGTGCGTACACCAAAGCCGAGATCGCGCACATGCGCGGCCTGTACGCGGCCGAGGTGACAATGGTCGACCGTTGGATCGGGCACTTGCTCGAAACCGTCGAGAAGATGGGTCTGCTCGACAACACGTGCATCATCTTCACGTCCGACCACGGCTACTACCTGGGCGAGCACGGCCTGATCGCGAAGTCGAAGGGCTTGCTCTACGAGGAGATCACGCACATTCCGCTGCTGATCCACCTGCCGGCGCAGACGCGTTCGAAGCATGCCAAGCCGCTCGTGCAGCCCTGCGACCTGGCGCCGACGATCCTGGACCTGGCTAGCGTCGAAGCGCCTGCCGCCATGTTCGGGTGCTCACTCCGACACGCGCTCGACGGCTCCGATCGCAAGGTGCGTGACTGCGCATACTCGGCCCACTTCGTGCCCGCGGAGTGTCCAGACGGCGACTACCGCCAACTCACGATCACGAGCCGCGACTGGGCGCTGCTGTTCCCCCAGAGGAGCGAACGCAGCAAGCCGGAGCTGTATCACACGAAGACCGACCCGCTCCAGAAGCGGAACGTGCTGAAGGCAAACCGCGCCCAAGCGCGCCGAATGCATGCCGCGTACGCCAAGTGGCTGGAGGAGATCGACGCGCCCGCGAGGTTCGGCGTACCGCCGCAGCCGTGAAGCGATGGCAGCCGAATTCGCCAGAATTCGGGCAATCCGTGGGCTACCCGCCAGTCCGCCCGAAGTCCGCCGTACGGCACAATGACGCTGACATAAGCAATTGGGTGCCCCGCAGGGGCACTTGAGAATAGCCCAGCACTTCAGTGCTGGGACCGCGGAGCGCCGAGTAGCCCGTAGTCCCGCAGGGACGGCAGAATGCTGGGAACAGCACAACTCCCAGCGCTGAAGCGCTGGGCTATTCTCGGCCGTCCCTACGGGACGCCGGGCTCAAGTTCGCACCATTGCGCCGTGCGGCGGGCGGCTTCGGCTACATGCATCGCTTGCGCCAGGTCGCGGCGCTACACACCGAAAGGACACGAAATGAAGCTTCGATTCGTCGCCATCATTGTTGCATCGAGCTTCTGCGCCGCGGCTGCTCATTCGTTCGCACAGGCCGCCTACCCGTTCCGGTTCGTGGGCTGCCGCCACGAGATCGGCGCGCCGACGCTCGACGCGGGCCTCACCGGCAAGCCGCTTCGGATCGGCTCAAAGATGTTTCAAAAGGGCGTCTGTGTGCAAGCGCCGGCACGTATTGATCTGGAGTTGGATGCCGCGTGCGAGCGCTTCTCCGCCATGATCGGTGTGGACATGTCGCCGCGCCTCAAGGGCGAGGTCATGTTCGTCGTCGACCTTGACGGCCGGGAGGCATATCGATCGAAGCTCCTATCAAAGGGCATGGAGCCGGTGAAGGTGGACTTGCCGCTGGCCGGGGCGAAGCGCATGGCGTTGGTCGTCGAGTCCGCCGGCATCGTGGTGGGCGACATGGCGGACTGGACCGACGCGCAGATCATCGCCGCGGACGGCCGCGCGATTAGCCTGTCCGATGGGCTTCGAGCACAGGGATTCCTGGAGAAGACGCGGCAGGCGGCCCTACCCCCGCGGACGGGATCGAAGGTGTGCAACGTCCGCGACTTCGGCGCGAAGGGCGACGGCAGAGCGGACGACGCGCCCGCGTTCCAACGTGCGCTAACGGAGTTGTCGCAGGCCGCCCACGGCGTGCTCCATATCCCCGCCGGCGACTACCGCGTCGCAAGCCGCGTCGAGGCCGTGCTGCGCGCGGCGGCCTCGGTTCGGTCTGGGCTCACGATCAGGGGAGACGGCCAGGGCGTGTCGAACATCATGTGCGACAACAAGGACGGCGCGTTCCGCTTGAGCGACCCGGCCTGCGCGACGCAGTTCAACCTGCACGACTTCTCCCTTGTGGCCATGCGGCAGAACAGCGGCGTAGCCTTGGATCTGTCGGCGCCCGTGCGCGGGGTGCGCGACTACCGCACGTTGGCCGTGTGCAACGTGGACATTCGCGGCGAGGCCGTGCGCGCGAAGAACGGCTTCGCCACCGGCATCGACGCGACGGGGCATTGGCGGCCGCTGTTCCGGAACGTCGTTGTGAGCTGCGCCCGTGGTGACGCCAACGCGCGCGGCCGGCCGCCGGCCCGTTCGGGCGAATGCGGCATCCGCGCGGACTGGTGTTACGCGCCCGCGTTCGAGCACTGCTACGTGTGGGGCGCGAAGACCGGTTACTCGATCGTGTCCAAGAATGCGCGGGAAGGCCCGGAGGACGCGAGCTTCATCCGCTGCACCGCGGTCGCCTGTGAGATCGGCATTGACATCGACACGCCCATCCCGGAGCCGCAGCTTGTCATCACCGCCTGCCACATCAACTGCACGCGGGTCGGCATCCGGCTTCGCAACCGGAAGTTCTTCTCCATCACCGACAATCTGATGTATAGCCACGTGCCCAGCGAGACCGAGTACACGGACATCCTCGTGGCCGAGCGCTCCCACGCCGGCCTCATCACCGGCAACGTCTTCCACTTCAGCGGCCGGGACGTGTATCGGGCCAAGCCTGTTTCCAAGCGCGTGAACGTGTCCATCGCCAAGACCGTGCGAGACGTGCGCATCAGCGGGAACGTGTTCAACGCGAAGGGCACGACCGTGCGCATCGAGCCGGGTGCGCGGCGCATCGACACCGCGGGCAATCACATCTCGAACGCGCACGCGCGCGCGGACGCCTCTCGCAAGTAGCCCCGGCGCCGCGTACGCCGGCCCGGCCGGTCCGTTGCCGCGGCGCGGGCCTCCCTGTATAATGCCTCCCTCTTGAATGCCAGCCAATCGGCACGGGGGGGCTCATCCTAAGCAAGAGACGAGGAACAGAATATGAGCGCTGAAAAAACCAAAACGATGCTTCTCATCATGGACGGCCTCGGCGACCGCGGCCAAGAGACGCCGCTGAGCGCGGCCAAGACGCCCCACCTCGACGCGCTCGCGTGCAAGGGCACGGTGGGCTTTATGTCGTCGCTCGGGCTCGGCAAGCTGCCAGGCAGCGACACGTCGCATCTCGCCATCCTCGGCTACGATCCCTACGCCTGCTACAAGGGCCGCGGCACGTTCGAGGCCCTGGGCGCGGGCATGGACCTGGAGCCGGGCGACGTCGCGTTCCGCGGCAACCTCTGCACCGTCGAGGAGACGAGCGAGGGCCTCATGGTGCGCGACCGCCGCGCGGGCCGCGACGACTACCGTATGGCCGAGCTGTACGCCGCGCTCGACGGCATGCAGATCGAGGACTGCGTCGTCAAGGTGCAACACACCGCGGAGCATCGCAGCGCGCTCAAGATCTCCGGCCCCGGCCTGTCCCACGACATTGGCAACGCGGACCCGCACGAGGAAGACGCGCTCGTGATGGCCGTGGCGCCGAAGAAGCCCGACGACCCGGCGAGCGTGAAGGCCGCGCGCATCCTCGACACGTTCACCAAGCGCAGCTACGAGATCCTCTCCGCGCACGAGGCCAACAAGGACCGCGTGAGCCAGGGCAAGCTGCCGGGCAACATCGTGCTGTGCCGCGGCGCGGGCTTCTACGATCCGCCCGAGCCGTTCGAGCAACACCACGGCATCACCGCCTGCTGCGTGGCCGGGGGCGCGCTCTACAAGGGCGTCGCGCGCTTCCTCGGCATGACCGTGTTCGACGTGCCCGGTGCGACCGGCACGGCCGCGACCGACCTCGCGTCGAAGGCCAAGATGGCCATCGAGAAGAGCGGCGAGTTCGACCTCGTGTTCGTGCACATCAAGGGCACGGACGCATTCGGCCACGACGGCAAGTTCGCCGAGAAGACGAAGATGATCGAGAAGATCGACGCGGAGTTCCTGGCCGCGGTCAAGGATCATTTCGATCTGATCGTTGCGACGGGCGACCACTCGACTCCCTGCTCGGCCATGCACCACAGCGCAGACCCAGTGCCGCTGCTGCTGTGCCACAAGGACGCACGCCACGACGAGGCGACGCGCCTGACCGAGGCCGAGTGCGCCAAGGGCGGACTCGGTGTCGTGCTCGGCATCGAGCTGATGGGCGTCATCCTCGACTACATGGGCAAGGCGGAGATGTTTGGAGAGTAGCTCGCCGCTTGGCGCGAACTGAACGACACCATGTTGTTGATGTGTGCGGCGCGAGGCGACGTGGTCTGTAGTAGGGCAATTCATTGCCCGTCGGACGTCCTTGCCCTCACGAGGGAGACGGGCGATGAATCGCCCTACTACGAGCGGCATGCGTCTTGGCGTCTTAGGCTGGAGCATCTCCGCATGGTGCGGAGATATTCGGAGCGGAACGCCTTCGCGTTCCGACGGACGGCGGTAGCCGCATTCGCCAGAATGCGGGCATTCTGTGCGCCATTCGTCGCTCGGCCCGCATGCTGGCGCATGCGGCTACGCGTCTGACAGGCGAAGCCCGCGTTCAGATGACGCGTGATTCGGGAACATCCGAGGTCTTGTTATGGCTGACACCGCCCACTACGACCGCGTCATAGCGGCCCTCGAGCGCCGCACGCCGGACCGCGTGCCGCTGTTCGAGTTCGTCATTGACCCGCGCGTGATCCAGGGCGTCGTGGCGAGTGGCGACTACTTCGAGTTGGTTGAGGAGCTGGACCTGGACGTGGTCGGGCTGAACCGGTCCTCGTGGCCCGCGGAAGGGCTCGACTGGATCGACAAGGACAAGGGCCTGTTCCGCGACCACTGGGGCGTGATCCGAGCGAAGGGGCTGGAGCACGCGCCTTACCCGGTCGAGGGCCCCATCAAGTGCGCGGACGACCTCAAGACGTACACGCCGCCGGACCCGAACGCGGAGTTTCTGCTCCGCGGGCTCGACGAAGTGGTGGCGCGCTACAAGGGCAAGCGGCCCATCGTGTGGGTGGGCCGGGATGGGTACTTCAACCCCGCGCACCTGCGCGGGGTGGAGAACTTCATGATGGACATGGTCGAGAACCCCGGCCTCGTCCACGGGCTCATCGAGGTGTGCCAGAGCTTCGATCTGCCGCTGATCCGGCGCGCGGCCAAGGAGGGCGTGGACATTGTGCTGCTGGGAGACGACTATGCGGACAAGAACGGCCCCATGATGTCGCCGCGGCACTTCGAGCAGTTCATCTTGCCCGCGCTCAAGGCCGCGGTCGACGCGGCGCACGAGGCCGGCGCGTACGTGGTCAAGCACACCGACGGCAACATCGCCCCGCTCCTCGACATGATCGTGGGCACCGGCATCGACGCAATCCACCCGCTCGAGCCGGCCGCCGGCATGGACATTCGAAAAGTGAAACAGGACTACGGCGACCGCGTGTGCCTCGTAGGCAACGTGGATTGCGGCGACCTGCTGAGCAATGGCTCGGTCGGCGACGTGCGCGCGGCCGTGGCCGACTGCATCGACGCGGCCGCGCCGGGGGGCGGGTACATGCTGAGCAGCTCCAACAGCATCCACTCGTCCGTGAAGCCGGAAAACTTGCGGGCCATGGCCGAAGCGTGCCGCGAGATGGGGCGCTACGCCTGAGTTGTTCAGCCAGCCGCGCCGCCCAACCCCGGCAAGCCACGGCGGCGGACGTGGCCGTCCGCCGCGAGTTATTCGAAAGCCGCAGGCAACACCGTTGCGAGGCGAGTCCGTGCGGTGCTAACATGGTGGTGCGCTCATGTGCGGTTTCCCGCGCAGGCGCGCCTTCACCTTTAGTGCCTCGCTTCTGCCATGGACCCGTCAAAGCACCAACACGTGCGCGAGATCGCCGCGCTCCTATGCATCGCTCTATCCGCCGGCGCCGGCGCCGCCACGGGGCCGCGGCTGTCCGTGTTCCCCAAAAAGATCGACTTCGGCGTGCAGCCGCGCGGGCGCACGTTCGAGGGCGCGTTCGAACTCAAGAACGTGGGCGACCAGCCGCTGGAGATCAAAGAGGTCGAGACGAACTGCGGCTGCGTGGCCTCGACGTACGACAAGGTCGTCATCCAGCCGGGGGAACTGTTCGAATTCGGCTTTTCGCTCAACACCACGGAACTCGGCGACGCCATCATCAAGCTGAAGCTCAACGACCCGACGCAGCCGCAGGTGATCCTCCCGATCCACATCAGCGTGCTCCAAGAGGTGGAGATGGAAGAGCAGACCCTGGCATTCGGCCGCGTCCCGCAGGGCCGGGTGGGCGTGGCCACGGTCACCGCCTGGGCAGCGAAGGCCAGCAAGCCCGTGCGCGTCCGGTCCGTCTCGACGACGCTTGACCGCGTCAAGCTTCAGGCACGCGAGCGCCTGGAGGAGAGCCGTGTCGGTTTCCAGGTGATCGGCACGCTCGACACACGGGGCATGCCCACCGGCCCGTTCTTTGGCGAAATGTCGGCGGTACTCGACCTGCCCAAACAACCGGTCGTGAAGTGGGATGTAAGCGGCGAGGTGATTTCGGGCCTCGTGTTTACGCCCAACCCGCTGTCCCTCAGCGCGCTCAAGGACCGACTGCCGCTGGCCCACCCTCGCATGGTGACGCTGCGCAGCACAGGCGGACAGCCTTTCCGCATCTTGCGCGTCAAGTGTGACAAGCCCTACGTGAAGGCTACCGTGGACAACCCCGCCGCGGCCGCCGCCCATCGCCTGGCCGTGGACTTGGCGGCCGACACGCCAGTGACCCCCGGTGCGGAGAAGGTGCGGATGGAAGTCTTCACCGACACGCGCCGGGAGCCACACGTGGCGACGCTGTACGTGACGGTCCGCGCAGGAGACGCCGCGCCGCCAAACTCCTCCGGCCGCGGCTCACGGATCGCGATCTACGTGTGTGCGGGGGTGGGCGTGCTCGTGGCGGCCGCCGCGCTCTGCTTCATGCGCAAGCGCGCATCGAGCCCCAACTAGATGGTCCCTCTGCGCCAAGCCAAGCCGCGCTCCATCGCCGCCATTGGCCTCCTCGCCGCGATGCTGTGCTCGTGCAACGAGCGCCGGCCCGAAGCCATCCTCGCGTTCACCGGCAACACCAGGGGCGACCTGGAGCCGTGCGGGTGCTCCGAGCGCGAAACCGGCGGCCTGTCCAGGCGAGCCACCTACCTCCAACGCCTCGCCGAGCAGTACGAGAGCGCGATCTTCGTGGACAGCGGCGACATGGCCGGCGGCAGCAGGCTCCAAGACCGCCTCAAGATGGAAACCCTCGCGGCCGCACTCGACCAAATGGGGTACGCGGCGGCAAACCTCGGCCCGCGCGATCTCGTGTTCGGCACGGACTTCCTCGACAGCCTGGCCGCGTCGATGCGCATGCCGCTCGTGTCGGCCAACCTTGTGCCGAGAAGCGGCGCGGCCGGCGACTGGCCCTGCAAACCGTACGTCGTGCGCGAGATCACCATCGCCGGCCAACGGCGGCGCATTGCGATTGTCGGCATCCTATCGTCGCGCGGGGCGAGCAAACCCGGGCCCCTGGCGCGCATCGAGGAGCCACTCAAAACCCTGGCCCGCGTCATGCCCGACGTGCGGCAGGCTTCGGACTTCGTGGTCCTCCTCGCGCAGGCCTCCGCGGACGAAGCCGCGGCGCTCGTGCGGGCCGTGCCGGGCATCGACGTGGTGGTGTGCGGCGACACACGCAGCATCCCGGCCAAGATCGACCGCGTGGCCGGCGCCCCGCCGCCCGTGCCCATGTTCGAGCCGGGCAAGGCCGGCGGATACGTGGGGTCGCTGCCCCTGCGCCTCGACGCCGCCGGCAAGGTCGTGCCGGGCACGTTCCGCTTCGAGATCCTCGACGAGGCATACCCCCGCTCCCCGGCCATGGACAAGCGCATCCTGGGCTACCGCGCGCTCCTGCGCGACATGGACCTGCTCGGCCAACTGGCCGCGATGGCCGCCAAGCCCAAGGGAGGCGCGTACGTGGGCAACGAGGCCTGCGGCGCCTGCCACGAACAGGACTACGCAATCTGGAGGCTCACGAAGCATTCGCGCGCATACCGCTCGTTGGCGGCCACGCAGGAAGACAAGGAATTCGATCCCGAATGCGTCAAGTGCCACGTCGTGGGCCTGGGCTACAAGACGGGCTTCACGCGCTGGGAGCGCACGCCTTGGCTTGGGAACGTGGGGTGTGAGTCGTGCCACGGCGCGGGCCGGCAGCACGTGGACGATCCCACCAAGCCTTACGACAAGAGCCGCGAAAGCACATGCCTCGAATGCCACACCGGCGAGCACAGCACCGAGTTCGACTACAAACGCTACTGGCCAGCCGTGCGCCACGGCATGGAGAAGGTGGGCAAGCAGGCCAA
>JAJRTI010000022.1 GCA_024278415.1 Planctomycetota bacterium
AGAGATCCACAAGGTCGTCATCGGCCAAGATGAAGTCATCGAGCAGATGCTCATCGCCATGTTCTGCCGCGCCCACTGCCTCGTCGTGGGTGTGCCGGGCCTGGCCAAGACACTCCTCGTGCGCACGCTGTCGCAAGTGCTCAAGCTCAAGTTCAGCCGCGTGCAATTCACGCCCGACCTCATGCCGTCCGACATCACCGGCACGGACGTGCTGGAGGAGGATCCCACCACAGGCCGGCGTAACATCCGCTTCGTCCGCGGCCCCCTCTTCTCCAACATGGTGCTCGCGGACGAGATCAACCGCACGCCGCCCAAGACTCAAGCGGCGCTCCTGGAAGCCATGCAGGAATACCAGGTCTCCGTGGGCAACGAGACCTATCCGCTCGATCTGCCGTTCTTCGTGCTCGCCACGCAGAACCCCATCGAGCAGGAAGGCACGTATCCGCTCCCCGAAGCCCAACTCGACCGCTTCATGTTCATGGTCAACATCGGCTATCCGTCGCGTGACGAAGAACGAGAGATCATCCACTCAACCACGCGCGAGGTCGTCGCCGATCCGCAGCCCGTGCTCAAGGGCAGCGACATCCTCGCCATCCAGAACATCGTGCGCCGCGTGCCCATATCGGACCACGTCGTGAACTACGCGGTCGACCTCGTGCGGGCGACTCGCCCGGCCGAGGAGGGTGCGCTTCAATTCATCAAGGACTGGCTCTCATGGGGCGCGGGCCCCCGCGCCATCCAGTATCTCGTCCTGGGCGCCAAGGCCCGCACCATCGCCAACTCGCGCTACAACGTCTCCTGCGAGGACGTGCGCGCCATGGCCCACCCCGTCATGCGCCACCGTATCGCGACAAACTTCAACGCGGACGCCGAGGGTATCACGACCGACATCGTGGTCGACCGCCTTTTGAAAGAGATCCCCGAGCCGCCACCCGCCGAGTATGCCCCCAAGAAGCGGGCCTCGGCCAAGCCCTCCAAGAAACGGGCCGCGTCGTAGCCATGAAACGCTGCCTCCTCGTCATTGATATGCTCAACGACTTCTTGGCGCCCGGGGGCGCCCTATACTGTGGCGATGCCGCGCGGCGCATTATTCCCGAAGTCAAGAGACACATCACAGCAACCCGCCGCGGCCGTGGCAAAGTCATCTTCATCTGCGATGCGCACGCGCCGGACGACGTCGAGTTCGCACGCTTTCCGCCCCATGCGATTGCGGGAACACGCGGCGCACAAATCATCGACGAATTACCGGTCAAGCCTGGCGATGAGACCATCGAGAAGGGCCAACTCGCCTGCTTCTATGGCACGCGGCTCGAAGCGATCCTCAGGCGCCTCAAGCCCCAGGCGGTACACGTGGTCGGCGTGTGCACGTCGATCTGCGTCATGAGCGCCGTCGCGGATCTCATCACGCGAGGGTATGAGGTCGTGGTGCATCGCGACGGGGTGGCAGACTTCGACCCGGAAGCCCACGCGTTCGCGCTCAAGCACATGGAGCGGATCTGGGGCGCCCAGGTGGTGTGACGGGGTGCGCCGGGGACGCAGGGCGTGCGCGAGATCACAAGCTCATGCCCCGGGTAGCGAGCGGCGCTCGCAACCGGGCTGATCTCCGTTGCCCCCTTGGGGCAAACGCCCGGGCGCCACGCCGGCCCGGTTTGATCCCACGGCGAGATGCAGGCCTACAAGGCAAATGCCGGCGGCAATGCGCACTTGCTTTCCGCTGGGTTCTTGATATACTGCTGTTCTCCTATTGACCATCCCAACGTGAATCAGACGCACGGCCAGGGCGAGCACGATCAGGGCAACCGCACGCGGTCGGGCGGCCCGGGCCTGCGGCGAACTGCAACCAGGAGACGATCATCATGGCGGCTGTATGTGATCTATGCGGCAAGCGGCCCAGCGTAGGCAACAAGGTGAAACGCCGTGGTTTGGCCAAGGCCAAGGGCGGCGTCGGCCGGCGAGTCCTCAAGCGCACGAAGCGACGCTTCAAGCCCAACCTCCAGCGGGTCCGCGCGGTCGTGAACGGCGCGCCCAAGCGCCTGCGCGTCTGCACGCAGTGTATCCGCGGCGGCAAAGTGATCAAGGCCGCCTAACGGCCCACGGAACAACATCCGGGCCGCGCGGGGCCTGCTCTGCGCGGCCCGCTCTCTGTACAGGCAGGCGTCACCGGAATGGGCGCTTGGGCCGAATCCCGCCGCGGGGCTGCCGGAACAGTTGCATGCCGCCCGGAACCTGCTTCGCCTCCTCCATGGCCTGCTTTCTCAGGTCGATTCCGGCCTCGCGGCGCCCGACCTCGAAATGGGCGGCGGACGCCAAGATCAGCCATTTCACCTTCTCCCGGGTGCCCGCCTTCGCCCTTTTCGCCTCGCGCAATAGCCGCTTAAGCACCTCCTCCGTCTTGCCGGCGCGCTCGGCCTCGGCCATCACGTCCGCGAGCTTCTCCCTGCCCTCTCGCATGGCCGCGCCCCGCGGCGTGTCGAGTTCAGACAGCCGCCGGATCAAGGTGTCCACGTCGACGGGCTTCACCTCCTCGGGCACCAAGGCTTCTGGCTTCTCCGGCGGGCCGGCAGTGTTGCGCGTGGGCTCCTGCGCCTGCTTGGGCTCGGCTTCACGCAGCTTCTCAAGCCCGCGTCCGTGTCCGGCCTTGGCGCCGCGGCGCAGGCCGCCCAATATTCGCCCCACGTCGCCGCTCTGCGCGCCGAAAGCCATCATCTTCACGGCAGCCACATCAATGGCGATGCGTTGGCCGCCCGCCTTCTCAATCACGAACTCGCCGCCCACGTACTGAATCAACCTGCCCGCCTCCCGGTCGCCCGTCACCAACTGGATCGTCACATTCGGCGGCGCGGCGGCGAGCGCGCTCCCGAGGAGCAGCACAACCGCAGAGGTGATGAGGCTCTTGTGCATCGGAGTCCCTCCAAAGCAATGGAACAGTCGGCAAAACGCAACCGATTGTACGCCCCGGCGCGGTGTGCGTCAATCGCGCGGCCACCCCGCTCCGCACAGTTCCTCCCTCGCGTCTTCTTGATCCAGATCCGCGCCTTGGATACACTGGCCCCTCATCAAGACTTCTTAACGCCTTTCAATTGGCCTCGCCATGCCTTCCAGACTCAGCCTATCCGCCACCCAAATCGAAGACGCCATTGAGAGCTTCACACTCGAAATGCCGCCCGCCGCTGACACCACCATCGAATGGAAAGCGCAAGCCCCGTCGTACACCGACGCCTTCGACGCGTGGATCACGGAGCACCGCACCCTCCCAAGCCAAGAGCAGTTTGTCAATCTCTACATGGAGCGCAACAGCGAAGAGCTGGATGCACTCGATGAGACGCAACGCGCCGCGGCAAGGGCGCGGGCAGTGCGCGCGTACCCCTCACTGGTCAGGAAGTTCCACTTCAAGGCCATGGCCATGGAATCGGACCTATTCGACGCCGTCGAGACGGCCTCGAACAAGACGTCTGGCGCCGATGTCGTCGTGCATTACCGCGGCCAGCGGTTCGCTATCACGTGCGTGAACCGGCGCAGCCGGCGCCGGCGCAAGCCAACCGAAGCCGGCGCCGCGCACGGCGATGCGTTGAGAGACGTGGCCCTGCCATTCAATGCGAAGAAGGCCAAACGCGTCGGCGAGTTGCTGCTGTATACGGAGCGCGACCTTGCATGGCTCGTCGGGCAGCTTGACGAAGCCATCGACGGTGAAAAGCCGGACACGAGCCAAGATGCCAGCGATAGCGCAGAGGCGTTGGACGACGCCCCCACGCCCAGCAACAGCGAACCAGAGGATGTGCCCGACGATGCCGACGAGCGAGAGGCCGAAGATCGCCCCAGCCGCCCCGCGGCCCGCGACGACTCCGAGTTTGATGAACGGGACGATGCCGACGAGCGAGAGGCCGAAGATCGCCCCAGCCGCCCCGCGGCCCGCGACGACTCCGAGTTTGATGAACGGGACGATGCCCACGAGCGAGAGGCCGAAGATCGCCCTCGTCGGCCGGCGGCTCGTGACGACTCCGAGTTTGGCGAACTGGTCGACTGGGATGCCGCGTTCGAGGAGCCATCGGGGCCGCTGACGCCTCCGGCCGACGAAGACGGGCCTGCACTTGAATTCCCGCCTGAACCCACACCGGTGAAAGACCAGCCAAGAAGGGCGAACAAACGGGAGGATGGCGGGCGAGATCGGGAAGACGTGCCGCCGCGCAATCGCGCCAGCGCCAAGCCGGACCGCGCCGAGCCGGACCGCGCCGAACCTGAGATCGAGCCCAAACGAGAGCCGGCCGCGGCGCCCCCCCGCGGTGACACGCCTTCGAAACGCGAAGCGGTGCTCATCAAAATCCGGCACATGCTGGGGCGATAGTGCGCGCCCGCACACGCGCCGAGGCATCCTCCTTTCCTTGACGGCGTCGCGCGGGCGCACTAAAATGGCGCCCTTTACGACTTTGCCCGACTTTGCCATCTCGCGTGCACCAGAGGGACCGCGCTTTCGTGCTCGCTGACCTACGCCAGGAGCCAGACCCATGGCCGATCAGATCGAAGGAAAGGTCGCCCAGATACTTGACGAATTCACGCTCATCATCAACGTGGGGCAGACGAAAGGCGTGAAGCCAGGCATGGAGTTCGTCGTGTACGCGCCCGGCGACGATGTCACCGACCCAGATACAGGCGCCTCGCTCGGCGCGTGGGAAGTAGTGAAGGGCCGTGTCGTTGCCTCGCACGTGCAGGAGAAGCTCACGATCTGCCACGCCGCGTCCGCCAAGCAAGAGGAAGACACCTCCGACCCCAGAACCCGGACGCTGAGCGCGGCCATGATCGCCGACCACATGCGCGCCAAGAGCGGCACGCAGGCGCTGAACGTAAACAAGGCCCAGCTACGCGGCATGCCCAAGACCGGCCCCATCTCAGTCGGCGACCGCGTGAGGTGTGAGGCGTAAAACGTAAAACGTAAAGCGTAAGGCGGATGCCGCGATACGCAATACGGAATACGCGCCTCCCGCCTAGCACCTCGCCCATCACCCCCCCCGCTCCCCACCCTTTGCGTTTTACGTCTTACGTCCTACTCTCCCCCCATGTCCTACTTCCGCCCCAACATCGACCGTCTCGAAGGCTACCAGCCCGGCAAGCAGCCCACGACGACGGACTTCATCAAACTCAACACAAACGAAAACCCCTACCCGCCTCCGCCAGCCGTGCAGGACGCGATTCACCGCGAGGTCGGCGAGGCCCTGCGGCGCTACCCCAACCCCATGTCGCAAGGCGTGCGGCAAGTAGCAGCCCAGGTGTTCGGCCTGGCCCCAGACATGATCCTCGTGGGCAACGGATCGGACGATCTGCTCACGATGATCATGCGTAGCTTCGTCGACCCTGGAGATAAGGTCGTATGGCCTTACCCGACCTATACGCTCTACGACACGCTCACGCGTATCCAGGATGGCGCACCCACACCGGTGGCCTTCGAGGACGACTACTCCCTGCCCGATGAGATCGCCGTGCCAGGCGCGAAGGTGACGCTCATCTCGAACCCCAACTCGCCGTCCGGCACCATGACGCCCAAGGAGCGCCTCGACGCGCTCGCCGGCGAAATCGACGGCGTGCTGGTGATCGACGAGGCGTACGGCGACTTCGCGGACTTCAACTGTCTCGACCTCGCGAAGCATCACGACAACGTGATCGTGCTGCGGTCGTTCTCAAAGTCGTTCTCTTTGGCCGGCGTGCGCTTGGGGTTGGCCTTTGCCGCCCCGGAAATCATCGACGGTTTGGCCAAGGTCAAGGACTCGTACAACGTCAACCAGCTCACCATTGCGGCCGGCGCCGCGGCGTTGGAAAACATCGACGCCATGCACGCGAACGTCGAGCGCATCAAGGCGACCCGCGCGAGGCTGACTTCCGAGCTAAGCAAGCTCGGCCTGTTTGTGTTCCCCTCGCAATCCAACTTCGTGCTCGCGCGCTGCAAGAGCGTGGAGCAGGCCAGCAGACTCCAGCGGCAACTCGAAGACCGCAAGATCCTCGTGCGCTACTTCAGCCACCCGCGGGTCGACGACTGCCTGCGCATCACCGTCGGCGCCGACGCTGAGATCGATGCGCTGCTGGCCGCGCTGCGGGAACTAATCCCCCCGGAGGAGCACCCATGAGCGACCGCGCCGCCACGATCGAACGCAAGACCCGCGAGACCGCAATCAAGCTCACGCTGGACCTGGACGGGACCGGCGTGAGCACCGTCAGCACGGGCGTGGGCTTCCTCGACCACATGCTGGAGCTGCTCACCAAACACAGCGGGATCGACCTCACCGTGGACGCGTCCGGCGACCTCCAAGTCGACGACCATCACACGGTCGAGGACGTGGGCATCTGCCTCGGCCAAGCGCTGGCGCAAGCGCTGGGCGACAAGAAGGGGATTCGGCGCTACGGATCCGCAAGTGTGCCCATGCAGGACAGCCTGGCCAACGTCGCCATCGACCTGGGCGGCCGGTTCATGCTCGTGTTCAACGTCAAGTTCCCCTCGCCCAAGATCGGCATGTTCGACGTGGAACTCGTCCCGGAGTTTCTCGAAGCCTTGGCGACCAACGCGGGCATGAACCTCCACGTGAACGTGCCTTACGGCGGCAACTCCCACCACATCGCCGAGGCCATCTTCAAGGGCTTGGCCAAGGTGTTGAGCTGGGCCGTCAGCCCCGACCCGCGCATGTCCGGCGTCCCGTCGTCGAAGGGGACGCTGTAGCCATCCGCCACAGCAGGAGGCCGCCTCGTGCCGCTGCCCGATCCTCCCCTGCAAGCCCAGGCAAAAGTCCTCACCATCGCGGGCTCGGACTCCGGCGGCGGCGCGGGCATCCAAGCCGACCTGAAGACGATCACGGTGCTGGGCGCATATGGCGCCAGCGTGGTGACCGCGCTGACCGCGCAGAACACCCTCGGCGTGCAGGGCATCCACAACGCGCCGGTCGACTTCGTCGCCCAACAACTCGACTCGGTCCTGTCGGACATCGGTTGCGACGCGGCGAAGACGGGCATGTTGAGCACGCCCGAACTGATCGACGTCGTGGCCAGCAAGGTCGCGCAATGGCAGGTGTCCAACTTGGTCGTAGACCCGGTGATGGTCGCCAAAGGCGGCGCGCGGCTGCTCCAACCCGAAGCGGAGTCCGCGCTGATCGAGAAAATGCTCCCCCTCGCGACGCTCGTGACGCCGAACCTGCATGAGGCCGAGGCGCTTGCGGGCATGAAGGTGGCAGACATTCCGGCGATGAAAGAGGCCGCGGAGCGCATCGTCGGGCTTGGCCCGGCCGCGGCGCTCATCAAGGGCGGGCATCTCGAGGGCGACGCGGTCGATGTGCTCTTTGACGGCGAGTCGTTCGACGAGTTCCGCTCGGAACGCATCGACACGCCCAACACCCACGGCACCGGCTGCACCTACTCCGCGGCCATCGCCACCTTCCTCGCGCAGGGCCATACGCTTGGGGCCGCGGTCGCCAAGGCGAAGGCGTTCGTCACGGCCGGCATCCGCCACGCCGGCGGCATCGGCGCGGGCCATGGGCCGCTGAACCACTACGCGGCAGGGTGCGCAGAAGAGGCCACGAAGATGAGCGGCTCATGCTCGCCCCGCGCTATTCCGTGACCTCCGTCGCGTAGAGATAGTCCCCGATCGGCCGCTTAATGAAGCGCAGGTCTTCGTGGCTAAGCTCCATTTCCCGCGCCATCTTCTTCTGCGCTTCGGCCAACACGAGTTCGCCACTCTCGGTCACGAGCACGATGCGGTCCTTGACCCCGGGCAGGAGCCGCTGCACCCTGGCCGGGATACCCAGGCCATAGGCCACGTGCAAGTCACCCGCCACCACCACAGCCACGCTGTCAGTTCCCTTGAGCCGCTCCACGAGGCGGTGCGCCATGGTTTCGTCCCGCACGACTTGCGCTTGAAAAACCGGCTCCAAGTGCTTCGGGTTCATCGACGCGTGCACGGCCAACATCTTGAGCATGAGTTGCTTGTACGTGCCATCCTTTAGGTCCATGTCCTTGGGCAAAACGGCCCGCTCCTGTGGCGTGAGCCCACGGAGCCCTTTACGCCCAACCTTGTGAACGAGTTTGGCCGGCGCGTTGAGAGCGACAATCGTGCCGCCATGCGCGTGCACGGTCTCGACAAGAGCCGTGTAGTCCCGCCAATTCGACCAACGCCTATTCCACTGGGTTAACTCGATGAATCGGTCCAAGCTGATTTCACCCCGGTTGTAGTGATCGAGCATGGTCTGCGTTTGCAGGTCCATCATCTCCAGCCCCAGCAACACCGACTTGCCCGACTTATAGAGCCCGTCGACGATCATCTGCTGCACCAGGTGGTGCCGGGCGATGGAGTGCACCTCCCCGATGTAAATCACCTGCACGTTCGACAGGTCCGCGAGCAGTTCTTCATCCCTCACCACTTCGCCCCGGCGTAGGTCGACCCATAGGCTGGCCTTCGCCGGAACCCCGGGTGCGGTCATGCGCGCCCGGCTCGAACATGACGGCAGAGCCAGGGCGAGAACGGCCAGCAACACGGCGGATCCCAGATGGTGGTACATGGTGGCCTCAGTTTAGGCTACGTGGAAGATCGGAGTGGACATTACACGTTCGTAGTGAGGCCCGTAAGGGCCTCCTCCGAGACGGACCAAACCGTCCGCCGTACGGCGTAATGGCACTGACTTAAGCGATTCTGCGGTCCCGTAGGGACAATTGAGACTAGCCCAGCACTTCAGTGCTGGGAACACGGGTCGCTAAGAGGCTGCTCTTTACCCACATTTCTAGCCTGGACCCCAACGGGGTCCCGTCCTACAGCCCAGGGTTGCGAGCAAAGCTCGCTACCCTGGGTCGGTTGAGCGCGGTGCCCCACCCCCTTCCCTCTGCCTTTCCGATCCCGCAAGTGCGGGATCGGAAAGGCAGAGGGAAGGGGAGAATGGTGGGTTGGGGCGCCTTGTTCCCAGGGTAGCGGCCTGCGCCGCAACCCTGGGCTATCATACGGGACCCCCTTGGGGTCCGGGAGGCCGCACAACAGCGGTTTTCGTGGGGCTTAAAGATGTGGGTAAAGAGCAGCGCTAAGAGGCCACCAGTCCCGTAGGGACGGCTGAATGCTGAAAACGGCCACAGATGAGCGATTCGCCGCCATTCAGCCGTCCCTACGGGACTGGCCACTTGCCGTGGACGGCGCCACTCCCAGCGCTAAAGCGCTGGGCTATTCTCGGTCGTCCCTACGGGACGGCAGGCTTATCTACGCACCATTGCGCCGTACGGCGAGACACAGCGAGCGAGATGGCGTCCACAAGTGGCGCGACATCACAAGCGTGGCATGACATTGGCATGTCGCTGTCTGTATTGTAGCACTTGTGCAGTTCAGCAGATCGGCAATCCAGGCAATAGCGAAGCGCCGCGTCCGCTCCACAATCTCGCGCCGGCCGGCACTCGCCCTGGGCGCCCACGTCCAGCGGCTTGCACGAAAAGCGAAAAGCTGCCATTCTCGGCGAAGAATTGAAGTCCAATACTGCGCAAGAAGGGAAGCTGACGCCATCCTTCGATATGCCGCCGAGCATCCGAAAGCCTATTATGACCATGCTCACCCTCAAGCCTGCCATCGTCCTCCTCGTCGCGGCCGCAGTCGCGCCGGCCGCGACCATCGAAATCGTGAAGCATGAGGTCGCCATCCCGCTCGCGGAGAGTCGGCAGTTCGAGTTCGGCACCGTGCCGCAACGCGACACGACCGTGACCCTGGAGATCACCGCGCGCATGAACTACCGCGCGCTGTCCGGGTCGAGCATGTTCATGGCCATCGTGTTGAACGGCCGGCCCGTCGCCGCGGCCAAGAGCCGCACCGTGGCCCGGCTGCTCAACAAGCCCACGGTCTCCCCGGTCGCGCCGAACTTGCCGGCCTCCTGGTTCGATGGAGGCAAGTGGCGGCTCCTCTACGCTCCCGATTTCGAGGCCGCGCGCAGGGCGACCTACTACGTCGGCGACCCATACACGTACGTGCTCGACGTGACCGACTTGACCAACCCGGCTGCGGAGAATCGCCTGGCCATCACCAACACGGAACAGAAGCATAGCCGCGTGTTCAAGAATGGCGGAGGCGAGTTGATCATCGGCCGGCTCGCGATCCACACCAAGCCCGGCGCGAGCCCCACCCTGTCGGCCAGTGCGAGCGTGCAGCCGGCCATCAACACCGGCCAGCCCGGCGCCGGGCCGGCGAAGTATCGCGGCCGCGTTTTGCCAGGCGGCGGGTTCGAACTGGTCATTGGTGATTCACGATGGAACTTCAGCACAGCGATCTCCTATCCCAACGCCGGGCTCAACCACATGGGACGGACCGCGTCTGGGCAGCCCGGCTGGAGCGTCGTGGTGCAGGGCAACAACGTGGCCGCCACCGCGCCGCTTTACCGCGTCCGACGCACGATTCGCTTCACCTCGCGCAAGGTGGCCGTGGCAGACGAGATCACGAACACCCAGACGGACGCAGCGCTCGGCCTGCTCGTGCGGCACGACCTTGGCCTGGATGGCATGCCCCACGCGCAGGTGCGCCTCGCCGGCAACCCGGATCCTGCCATCGACAACTATTACGCGCCCGCCAACCCCAGCGTGCACGTCGCGAACGGCGACATGGGCGTGGGCATTCTGTGCGAGGACACCGTGTTCCGCAACCAAGCGCGGCTCTACTTCGAGCAGAAGCCGCCGCGGGCCGGCATCCGCACGGCGATGCTGTGGCTCCCGCCGGGCGGATCGCACACCCTCGAATGGTCGGTCTATCCGGTCGCGTCGCGAGACTATTACGACTTCATCAATTTGGTGCGAGACGACTGGGGCTCGAACTTCACCGTCCGCGGAGCGTGGATGTTCTTCACCCCCGACACGATCCTCGCCACGCCGACCGACAAGCTGCGGCCGCTGCTCGAACGCCAAGGCATCCACTACGCCTGCTACTGCGGCGGCTGGGTCGACCGCAAACACAACCCCAAGAAGATCGGCTTCGGCACGGGTGTGATGGACCCGTACTGGGACGATTTCCGCCAGCGCCTCAAGCGCGCCGCTCAGAGGCTGCGGGAGGCCAAGCCCGGCATCAAAGTGCTGGTCTACTACGACACGCAGCGCGACACATCCGACGGAGGCCAGGAGCGCTTCCGCGATAGCTGGCTGACCGACCTCCAAGGCCGGCAGCTCACCACGAACTGGAGCGGCCGATACACCCTCACGCGCAGCGTCGTGGCCACACTCGACAACTCGTTTGGCAAGGCTATGCTCCGCGTCGCGGACCGTTACATGGACGAGATCGGCGCGGACGGGCTCTACTGGGACGAGATGGAGGCCACCGGCTACGGCGCCCCCTTGGTGACGCACAACATCCTCGACGCCAGCTCGTGCATCCTCGACCCCAAGACGTACACCATCGTGCGCCGCGTGGGCATCACCGCGCTGCTCGGCGAGGCGCATCGCCTGGAGGTGATCCGCCGCGTGCGCGCCAAGGGCGGAGTGCTCATGGGCAACGGCCCGCCGCTGACGCGCAGGATGCTCGACGCGAAGGTGCAGCGCATGGTCGAGATTCAGCACAACGACTACTGGTGCTACCAGGGCCATCTCGACACGCCGCTCGGCTACGCGAGTTGGGAGCCGGGGTTCGACAACTGGGTGCGCACGCTCAAGATGGCGAGCCTGCTCGTGGGCACGCGCTACACGTACGAGCACGAGATCTCCCGCTACGTCTTCCCCTTCACCCCCATCGAATTGCACTACGGCTACCTCCTCGGCCAGGAGCGGATCATCACGCTCCACTCCGGGAGCTACGGCTGGCCGGGCGACGCGAGCCTCGTGGTCTGCCATCACTTCGACAAGAAAGGCATCCGCCACTCCGCGGCCTGGCCCACGGCCTACAAGGCCGGCGCGGCGAGGACGCAAGCCACCTTGGCCGAAGGCGAAGTCGCGGTGTTGCAGCGACTGCCGCTGCAAATCAGCGGCGCGGGGGCCGCAACCGTGCGCCGGGTCGAGGTGCGCGGCGCGACGGTGTCGCTCGAAATATCGGGCCAGGGAGCCGTATCGATTGGGGGCAAGACCGTGCACTTGCATCACGAGCCCCAGCGCGTGTCCATCGCGATCGGGCAATAGGGCGGTCGCCGCATGCGCCAGCATGCGGGCAAGATGAAGCGCGACACACGCTCCGCACTCCCGCAGCCTGGAGGCTGCGGCTAGCGGCCCTTACGCGTCGCGTGGATGTAGAGGACCGTCACGTCCGCGGGGGTGATGCCAGCGATGCGGGAGGCCTGGCCGAGGGACCGGGGCTGGATCTCCTTGAGCTTCGTGCGGGCCTCCGCGCTCAGGTCCGCGATCGCGTCGTAGTCCAAGGCCGCGGGAATGGCGAAGTCCTCCAACTCGCGCATCTTCGCGACCGCGCGCTCCTGGCGCTCGATGTACCCCTCGTACTTCTCCTCGATCTCCACCTGCTCACGCACGTCGGCCGGCAAGTCCATGTCCGCTAAGGCCGGGTGCTCCTTCATGAGTGCGTCGAAGTCCATCTCCGGACGCCGCAATCGCTTGGCGAGCGTGTCCGCGTTTCTGTGCTGGCTCGCGAGGTAGGCGCGGGTGTGCTGGATCAACTCCTCCTTGCGGCAGAGCCCCTGCCACTGCGCGTCGTCGATGAGGCCGAACTCGTGGCCGTAGCGCATGAGCCGGCGGTCGGCGTTGTCCTGGCGCAAAAGGAGGCGGTATTCCGCGCGGGACGTGAACATGCGATACGGCTCGCGCGTGCCCTTGGTCACCAGGTCGTCGATGAGCACGCCGATGTACGCTTCGTCGCGCCCTAGCACGAACGGGTCGCGGCCCGCGAGCTTCAACGCGGCGTTGATGCCGGCCATGAGCCCCTGGCAGGCGGCCTCCTCGTAGCCGGAGGTGCCGTTGATTTGGCCCGCGTGGAAGAGCCCCTCTACCGCTTTCGTTTCGAGCCAGGGGTGCAATTGCTGCGGCGGCGCGAAGTCGTATTCGACCGCATACCCGAAGCGCATGACCTCGACGCGCTCCAGGCCGGGAATGGTGTGCAGCATGGCCGCCTGCACGTCTTGGGGCATGCTGGTCGAAACGCCGTTGCAGTAGACTTCGAGCGTGTCGCGGCCTTCAGGCTCCAGGAAGACTTGGTGCTGCTTGCGCTCGCTGAAGCGCACAATCTTGTCCTCGATGGACGGGCAGTAGCGCGGGCCGGCCGCCTCGATCTGGCCGGTGTAGAGCGGAGCGCGATGCAGGTTGGCGCGGAGGATGTCGTGCGTGCGCTCGTTCGTGTGGGTGATGTGGCACGCGATCTGGGGCTGGGTGATGGCCTGCGTGCTGAACGAAAACGGCCGCGGCTCGTCGTCTCCCCACTGCTCTTCGAGGCCGCTGTAGTCAATCGTGCGGCCGTTGACGCTCGGGGGCGTGCCGGTCTTGAGCCGGTCGAGTTGTATGCCGTTGGAGCGCAAGCTCTCGGAGAGCCGCTCCGCGGCCAGCTCCCCCATGCGCCCGCCGGGGAACTGCTGCGGCCCCACGTGGAGCACCGCGCGCAAGAACGTGCCGGTGGTGAGCACGACCGCTCCCGCGCGCAAT
>JAJRTI010000459.1 GCA_024278415.1 Planctomycetota bacterium
ACGCGTCGCTTGCAGTCCTCTTCCAGCGACAGCGAGAAGGACCGCATCCAGGGCTACATGAGCGAACTGCCCTGCTCCGCCTGCAACGGCGCTCGCCTGCGGCCGGAAGCGCTCGCGGTCACAGTCGACGGCCAGCCGATCCAGGAGGTGACGCGCCTGAGCATCGACGCCGCGCTGAAGCGAGTGGAGGCGGTCAAGCTCTCCAAGGAGGACGCAGCCATCGCGGAGCGTATCCTCGCGGAGGTGCGGCAACGCCTCAAGTTCCTCGCGGACGTGGGCGTGGGCTATCTGACGCTCGACCGCCGGAGCAAGACGCTGTCCGGAGGAGAGATGCAGCGCATCCGGCTCGCGACGCAACTCGGCACCGGGCTGGTAGGCATGTGCTACGTGCTCGACGAGCCCACGATCGGTCTCCACCCGACGGACAACGCAAAGCTCATCGCGACGCTAGAAAAGCTCCGCGACGCCGGCAGCACGGTGCTCGTGGTCGAGCACGACGAGGACACGATCCGCGCCGCGGACCGCGTGTTCGAGTTGGGGCCAGGACCAGGAGCGGAAGGCGGCCACCTCGTGGCCCAAGGAGCGGTCGACGACCTGATCGCGTGCGATGCGTCGCCTACTGGGCAGTTCCTCAGCGGGAAGCGCCGAATCGCGATACCCGAGAAGCGCCGCTCAGTCGTGCCGCAGTACGCGATCACGGTCACGGGAGCGCGTGCGAACAACTTGAAGAACATCGACGTGACGATCCCGCTCGGCGTGTTCTGCTGCGTGACCGGCGTATCCGGCTCCGGCAAGAGCACGCTCGTGCTCGACGTGCTGCGCCGCGGCATCATGAAGCGCGTCTACGGCAGCCGGCTCAAGCCAGGCGCGCACGACACCCTGGTGGGCTGGGAGCTGATCGAGAAGCTGATCGACGTGGACCAGTCGCCCATTGGCCGCTCCCCGCGCAGCAACGCGGCCACGTACACAAACGTGTTCACCTCGATCCGCGATCTCGTCGCCAAGACGCGCGAGGCGCGGGTGCGGGGCTACACTGCCACGCGGTTCAGCTTCAATGCGAAGGGCGGCCGGTGCGAGGCGTGCGAAGGACAGGGCACGAAGAAGATCGACATGCAGTTCCTGCCCGACGTGTTCGTCACGTGCGAGGTCTGCCGCGGAGCGCGCTACAACCGCGAGACGCTGGAGGTGAAGTACCGCGGCTGCACCATCGCCGAAGTCCTCGACATGCGCGTGGACGAGGCCGCTGAGTTCTTCAAGAACGTGCCGCGTATCCGCCGCGCGCTCGACACGCTCACTGAGGTGGGCCTCGGGTACATCGAACTCGGCCAGTCGAGCACAACGCTGTCCGGGGGCGAAGCGCAGCGCGTGAAGCTCGCCGCGGAGCTGGGCCGGCGCAGCAAGGGCCGCGCGCTCTACATCCTCGACGAGCCTACGACCGGCCTCCACTTCGCGGACATCGACCGCCTGCTCGCGGTGCTCAACCGGCTCGTGGACAGGGGCAACAGCGTGCTCGTGATCGAGCACAACCTCGACGTGATCGCCGCGGCCGACTACCTCATCGACCTTGGCCCCGGCCCTGGCGACGCGGGCGGACAGGTGGTGGCGACGGGAACCCCAGAGGAGGTCGTGGGCGTGAAAGAGTCGCGAACCGGGGAGTGCTTGCGCCGCAAGCTCTGATGACGCGGGGCTGATCGGGCGGGTCGGACGGATCCGACGAATCGGACAGCGGATGGGCACGGAGGCCCGCCCTACTTCCCCGCTTGTTCGAGCACTTTGAGGAACTCCGGGTTCACCTTTAGTCCCAGCTCCTGCGCGCGCTTCACGTGCGTGCGCGCCTCGTCGTACTTCTTCTGGTGATAAAGCGCCTGCGCGAGCTGGCTGTGCGCGTATGCGAAGTCGGGTTTGATCTGGGTGGCCTCGCGGTAGTAGTGTGCGGCGAGCACGTACTGCCGGCGACGGCGATAGACAAAGCCCAAGTTCAGGTGCACCAACTCCGGCGTGTCGTAGCGTTCGCTGTCGAGCGCGAGGCGGTAGCACTTGACCGCCTGGCTGTAGAGGCCCTGCCGATAATAGCACACGCCCAGGTTGTTCTGCGCCCACGGGTTCTCGGGGTCGATCACGAGCACGCGCTTGAACTCCTCGATCGCGTCGTCGTAGCGCTGCATGCGCCGGTATAGGTAGCCCAAGTTCATGTGCGCGTCCACGCTCGCCGGATCGAGCTTCAAGGCAAGCTCGAACTGCTTGGCCGCGTCTTGGGTCTTGCCCTGGTTCATGTAAAGGAACCCGAGGCCGTTGTGCGGCTCCGCCCAACCGGGTTTGTCTTGAAGTGCGGCATTGAACTCGCGCTCCGCCTCCGCGGCCTCGCCCTGGCGTTCGTAGAGGAATCCGAGCGCGAGGTGCGCCGGGGCGAACTTGGGGTCGAGTTGCAGCGTACGCTTGAGGAGCTTCTCCTTCTCGGCCAGATCCGTCAGGAGGCGGGCGTAGAGGTAACACGCGGCCGGGTTCTTGGGCTCTTGCTTGAACTGAGCCTCGTACTTGGCCTGCATCTTAGCCTCCGCCCGTTTCGCGCGTCGCGCCGCCTTGCGCGATTCGTTCACGTCCTTCACGAGGGGCAGGTAGGCCGCGTCCGTTACGGACTTGGGCTTCTTGCGTCGCAGCTCCGCCACGCGCTGCTGCCGCTTCTTGGCCCGATTGAGCCTCACTTGTGCGATCTTCGCCGCGTCGCTGATCACGTCTTGGTACAACTCGTGCGCTTCGATCTTGTTCGGCGCGGCGGCGAGCACCTCCTTCACCGCCTTGAGTGCGGCGTCGTGCTTGCCCTTCCACATCAGCTTCTGCGCGCGAGAAAGCGCGAGCCCGGCCAGCGCGGCGTCGGTGTCCGCGGCG
>JAJRTI010000460.1 GCA_024278415.1 Planctomycetota bacterium
CGGCGATCTCCTCCGCGGCCGCGGCCGCGCTGGGCAAGATCGGAGGCGACGCGGCCGCCGCGGCCCTCACGTCCGCGCCGGCCGCCGCGACGCGATCCGCAGTGGACGCGGCGCTCATCGTCTGCGCGCGGCAAATGCTCGAGGCCAAGCAGGCCGCCAAGGCGATTCAGATCGCGCGGCCGCTGCTGGCCGACGGCAAACCCGCGCAAGAACGCGTCGCCGCGTTTGAAGTCATCGCCGCCGCCCGCGGCGCGGACGCGCGCGACATGGTCTTGGCCGCGCTCACAGGCAGCGACACGCACATGCGCCGCGCGGCGATACCGTTCGTGCGCAGTCTGCCGGGCGAGGCCGCGACCCGCGCGTTCGCGGCCGCTCTGTCTAAGATTGACGTGGACGGCCAGCAGATGCTCCTCCGCGCGCTCGCCGATCGGGGGGACAAGCTCGCTCTGCCCGCCGTCGTCGCCGCCACCAAGAGCGAGAACGAGGCCGTGCGCGTCGCGGCTCTCGAAGCGTTGGCATCGCTCGGAGACAAGTCCGTGGTCGCGCTGCTGCTCGACCGCGCGGCAAAGGCTCCGGCGCTAAGCGCGGAGCAGAAGGCTGCGCAAGGCAGCCTGGACAGACTCGCCGCGCCCGGCGTCGACGCGGCGCTCATCGCATCGCTCAAGAGCGGCGATGCGGCCCTGCGCGCCCAAGCGGTCGAACGCCTCAAGGCGCGGCGCGCGAGTTCGGCTGTGCCCGCGCTGCTCGCGGTGGCCGACAAGGACGCGGAGTCCAAGGTGCGCCGCGCCGCCCTCGCCGCGCTCAGCGTGCTGGCCGGCGAGAAGGATCTGCCCGCGCTCGTGGCGATCCTCACGACGCGCAAGAAGGGCCGCGAACAAACGCAAGCGGAGAAGGTCGTCGCGGCCGTGGCGAAGAAGATCGACGATGAGACGAAACGCTGCGACGTGGTGCTGGCCGCGCTCGCCAAGACGACCGACCCGGCTGTGCGCGGCTCGCTGTTCCGCACGCTCGGCCGCGTCGGCGCCAAGGAGGGCCTGGCCCCGCTCCAAGCCGCGCTCAAGGATCCGGCAAAGGACGTGCAGGACGCGGCCGTGCGCGCACTGGCCGATTGGCCCAACTGCGACGCGCTCGACACGCTGGTCGACATCGCCAAGAACTCCGACAACATGGTCCACAAGGTGCTCGCGTTGCGCGGATACGCGCGGCTCATCGCGCTCCCAAGCGAGCGCTCCACGACCGAAGCGCTCAAGCTCTACGAGCAGGGCCTCCAGCTCGCGTCCCGGGACGAGGAGCGCAAGCTGATCCTCGCGACGCTGAGCAGCGTCGCCCACCCGAGAGCGTTGAAGCTGGCGCAGTCCTTTGCCGACAACCCCACGCTGCAAGACGAGGCCATGCAGGCCGCGGCGCAGATCTACCACCAACTGAGCGCGCCCAAGGCCGTGACCGCATCCCGCAACGCGTACAAGGCCCGCAACGCGGTCGATGGCGACATCAAGACCCGTTGGGATACCGGCGAGCCGCAGAAGCCCGGCCATTGGTTCATGATCGACCTGGGTTTCGAGCGCGAGATCAAGAGCCTCACCCTCGACGCCGGCAAGTCGCGGGGCGACTACCCCAAGGGCTACGAGGTCTACGTGTCGCTGAGCAAAGACGACTGGGGCAAGCCCGTGGCGGAAGGCCAGGGCAAGAAGACGGTGGTCCACATCCCCTGCGAGCCCAAGACGGGGCGGTACATCAAGATCGTGCTCACCCGCTCGCTGGGCGGCTCGTTCTGGTCGATCCACGAGATGAAGATCAACGGCAAGCCCGCGGCGCCCAGCACCGGCAAGAAGATCGACGATCGCAGCAAATGGCGCGCAACCGCGTCGCCAGCGCCCGAGGACGCGAAGCTCGCGTTCGACCGCGACATCAAGACGCGCTGGGGCACCAAGGGCAAGCAGAAGCCGGGCCAGTGGTTCCAGCTCGACCTCGCCGCGGAGCACAAAGTGCTGAAGCTCGTCCTCGACCCCGGCGACAAGACCAACGACTACCCCCGCGGGTACAAGGTCTACGTGTCCCAGGACGGCAAAGCGTGGGGCCCGCCAGTCTCCGGCGGCCACGGCAAGCGCGGCAAGAAGGCCATCTTCCTCTACCCCAAGACGGGCCGCTTCATCAAGATCGTGCAGACCGGATCGACCGACCACAATTGGTGGTCGATCTACGAAATGGACGTGTTCGTGGACGCGGAGTAGGTGCATGGGGACACGATGCGATCCCGCGTCCCCCCTCCCAGGGGGGACCACAGGGGGGTCGGCACATGCCGGCCAAACGGCTTCCGCTGAGGCTACCCCCCCCCTTCGGTTCCCCCCCTTCAAGGATGGGGTTCCGCCATGTCCCCCTTCCAGGGGGGACTACAGGGGGGTCGCTTGCCGATGGCCCTGCGTGTGGAGGTTTGTGGATCGACTCGCGCTGTCGGTGAGCCGACCCACCCCCTGCCCCCTTCAACTATCAACTGGACACACGTAACACCGTGGTTCCACGGTCCAGCTCTGCTCGCAGGCGAGTCATGCTGGTGGCGGCAACGTGCTGCACGGTGATGGGGCGAGGCCGCGGGATCGGTGCGCTGAAAGCGCTACATTCCATAGCCCAGTGCAAGTGCGTTC
>JAJRTI010000461.1 GCA_024278415.1 Planctomycetota bacterium
CTTGGCCTGCGCACAGAAGCGTGAGACGCGGTGGTGGTGGGCTCCGCGGCTGTTCAGCCTGTTCCCCACGCTCGCTGTGCGAACCGACCCGGAAACGAAACCGTACGGCCCGGCGAACGTCGTCAATGGCGTCGCGCGGCCGGAGGCGTGGACGAACATGTGGATGTCGAGTAGCGACGGCCTGCCGCAGTGGCTCGACTTGACGCTGCCCGAGCCGGCGCAGATCGCTGAGGTGCACCTCGCGTTCGACACGAACGTGAGCCGCGCGCCGTTCCAGATGAAGCCCGGCCAGTTCCGTTCGCCCGAATGCGCGAAGGACTACACGGTGCTCGTGGAGACGGCCGCTGGCTGGGAGCCGGTCGTCGAGGCCAAGGACAACTACCAACGCCGGCGCAAGCACCGCTTCGACTCTGTCACAACGCAGCGCGTGCGCGTGCGGATTGACGCGACCAACGGCGGAGCCGAGGCCCGCGTCTATGAAATGCGGTTGTACGGGCCTTGATTCCCGACGCGTGGGTATCAAGACTCCTCAAGTCGTCCGTCGGGCTCAATGCCATTGATTCAGGGCAAAGCGCGGCACGTGGGGGCATGTCGCTCGTTCTGCTGGAGTACCGGGATTCAGCCAACTACGATACTTCAGCCGAGTGCCAAGAGCGGCCTTACCTCGATGGCTCCCACCGACCCCGTGTCGGTGGGAGCAGGTTTGTGCACTATTGCGCTGCGCTTACACCCACGGCCTCCATGTGAGTCGCTGTTAGGCCCTTAGCGGTTTTCGAACGACAACATGTTGTCGATGTGTGCGGCGCGAGGCGACGTGGTTTGTAGTAGGGCAATTCATTGCCCGTCGAACGTCCTTGCCCTCACGAGGCAGACGGGCGATGAATCGCCCTACTACGAGCGGCCCGACGGCGGCGCCGCCGCCCCTTTCTCGCAGCGAAGTCTGCGAGAAAGCGTAGTGCCTTAGCGGCTTTCGAACGACAACATGTTGTCGATGCGCTCCGTTGTGGAGTGCGCCGGCTCGACGGCGCTTTGGCGGGCAGCGCGTAGCGCTGCTTTGCATCCGCACACGCGCGAGCCGCTCGCCAGCGACAGGCGAAAAGCTAAAGCGGCGTTCCCGCACATGCGGGACTCTGCCGGCGCACTCCAAGAGGGCGCGCCGCGCGTGCCGTTTCGGTTGCGGGCAAAGCCCGCCTTGTTGCATAAGCCCTCGCTCCGCCGACGCAGGGGCGGCGGGGGCGCTATCCTTGTTGCATTCGGCTGAGTAGAGAATCTCGAACGCGTTCGCACGCACGATCGCACGCAGCCCTGCAGAACATCCCATTGTTTTGGTAGCATGGGTGGGTTCGTATCACCGTCCGTACATGGCGGGCGCGCACATGGACGTGCTCGCCCGCCCCGCGGTGTTGTTCTCGCCCCGTCCTCAGGGCATAGCCCTGCACGAATGGACCGCCCTGGCTGGGTTTCCCTCACTTGAACGGAGGAACGCCATGAACCGGCGCACGCGTTTTGTCGCCATCATCGCGCTCGCTACCCTCGCTCCGCGGGCGCACGCTCAGTTCAACGTCATGAACAAGATTCGCGGCCAAGTGAGGCGCACGGAGTGTGTGAACAACGTGCGGGAGATCGGCCAACTTATCGCGGCGTACCGCGGCGACCATCAGGGCAAGATGCCCAAGTCGCTCAAGGCCCTCGTCGATGGCGGGAACAAGCCGATCTTCGTGTGCCCGCAGGACCGCAGTGCGCCGACGAAGAAGGGCTTCAAGTGCAGCTATCTCTATGTGGGGCCGCTGTCCTACAAGACCCCGAGCGACACGATCATCGTGTACGATCGCAAGGCGTTCAACCACGGGGTCGAGGGTCGCACTTGCCTCTTCTACGATGGCAGCGTGAAGGCCATGCCGGAGGCGGACTTCCGGAAGCTCTACAAGAAGCAGAGGGCCGCACGGAAGAAGCGGAAGTAGCCCGCATGCTGCCTGTAGTGCGCACGTGAGTGCGCCTCTCCACGAGGCTAACCCGCCGCCAGAGGTTCACTGACGTGAGCACTACAGGCACAGAGGCGCATTGTGCCGCGTACGGCGGACGCGCCACAGAGTCGTGGCCTGATACAAATTGACACCTGCCCGAGAGTCGTTGGTTCGCGATGTGACTTGCACCATGGCAGACCGAATGGGGGCCATTCATCCCCCATCCGTATTCGTTGTCTCTCTGAATTCGTTGGAAGCCATCCGCTCCCTAGTTCCCGTGCTTCGGCTTCACGTCGTACCCCAGCCGCTGGAGCAAGTGCTCCTTCTTGCGCCAGTTCTTGGTGACCTTCACCCACAGATCCAGGTAGACTTTCGTCTCCAGCAGTTCCTCGATTTCCGCGCGTGCGGCCTTGCCGATCTGCTTCAGCATTTGCCCGCGTTGGCCGATGACGATTCCCTTCTGCGAGTCGCGCTCGACGTGGATGACCGCGCGGATGTATGTCGTGCCGTCCTCGCGCTCTCCCATCTCGTCCACGAGCACGGCTACAGCATAGGGCACCTCCTCGCGGGCGAGATTGAGAATTTGCTCGCGCACGAGTTCCGAGATCTGGAACTTGATGGGCACATCCGTGAGCGTGCCCTCCGGATAAAGCCAGGGGCCAGGGGGCAGCAGCTCCGCGACGTCGTCCAAGAGCACGTCCACGTTCATTCCCACGGTAGCGGAGATGGGCACGCCGTGCGCGAAGTCGCCGAGGAGCTTGTACTGCTCGATCACCGTCTCGACCGGCTGATGCGTGAGCGCGTCCATCTTGTTGATCGCCAGCACGATGGGTTTTCCGAGGCCGGCCAGCATGTCCGCGCAGAGATGGTCGGCGGGCTGGGGGAACTCGGTTGCGTCCACCACGAAGACGACCACATCGGCGCCTCGCGCCGCGTCGCGCGCTTGGTCCACCATGAACTCGTTGAACGCCTGCTTGGCGTCGTGCACTCCCGGCGAGTCGATAAGAATCATCTGCGCGGAGCCGCGCTCTGCCACGCCGAGGATGCGGTTGCGCGTGGTTTGCGGCTTGGGCGTGACGATGGCGAGTTTCTCGCCAACGAGGAAGTTGAGCAGCGTGGACTTGCCCACGTTCGGCCGGCCGCAGATGGCGACATAGCCGGCGCGGGTCTCGCAGGCTTCTGGTTGTTGTGTTGTGTCGCTCATGGCGGGGTACGGTAGCAGGAGGGGCGTTGCGCGGTCAAGCCTGGCGCTAAGATGGGAGCCGTAGCCGGAGCGGTTTGCGGCCCTTCAATATCCTTGCAGGCCAGCGGAAGCACCGGTATAATCGCACACATGTTGTTCGTAATACCGTGTCTCCTACACATGCAGCCGATAGCCAAGTGTGGTGGCTGGTGATGGAGCAAACCTTGCTCTGCCAAGTCTGTGGCGAACGGAACGCTCGCCTGCGAGTGTCAGAGATCGGCCCCGACGGCGTGGCCGAACGGCTGCTGTGTCTCGACTGCGGCGAGTCCCATACGATCCAGCCCATGGAGTGCCTGGACGCCAAGGACGGCGACCTGCATTTCCGGTTGTTCCTCCTGCCCGAGGAGATGGGCGACGGCTGCACGAGGCGGCTCGAGTTCGACCGCTGGGTGCAGTGCCCCAAGTGCGAGGGCGAGCCTAAAGGCAAGTCGAGCCGGCGCTGTCGAAGTTGCCGCGGCCGAGGCCGGCTCGTGGAACACGTGACACTGGACATCCAAATCCCCCCGGGTATGACCCCTGGCGAGCGGCCCAAGATCCTGCGCTTGCGCGGCTTGGGCGACTTGCGCAAGCGCGGGGATCGGCGCGGCAGCGTGCTGCTGCACGTGAACCCCGTGCTGGATCTCGCGGTTGGGCCCAATCTCGGCCTCCCGAACGATCGCCAGGCACCAGGATCGACGGACTTAAGATAGCCTTTATTGCGACTTCTCCCCCTAACTTCCTCCCTGTCCTGAACGCAGAGGTTTGTCGTGGACCACGTTAGCGCACTCGATTCGAGCGTGCTGGTGCTCAACCGCTTCTTCACCGCGACCCACGTCGTGTCGGCCCGGCGCGCGTTCGTGCTCCTGGCCCGCGCGGCCGCGGAGGTGATCTCTGTCGACGACGAGGACAAGTACCGCGCGTACAATTTCGAGTCGTGGAAGGAAGTGAGCCAGTTCAAGTCGCGCTATGACGAGGCAAGGGCCCGGCATGAGTGGGTGAGGTGCGTGTCGTTCGAGATCAAAGTGCCCAAGGTGATTCGTCTGCTGTGGTACGACCGGTACCCCGCAAGGACCGTCCGGTTTAACCGGCGCAACATTTTTGCTCGCGACGGGAACCGCTGCCAGTACTGCGGGCAGAAGTTCCCCACTCCCGAACTAAGCCTCGATCACGTCGTGCCACGGGCGCAGGGGGGACAGGCGTCCTGGACGAACATCGTGTGCGCTTGCACCGAGTGCAACAAGAAGAAGGGCGGCCGCACTCCGCGTCAGGCCGGCATGAAGCTCACCCGAAAGCCGGGCAGGCCCAGCCGGAGCCCTGTGCTCACCCTCAAGCTGCTGTCCGGCAAGTACGAGGCGTGGAAAGACTTCCTCGACGACGCGTACTGGTCCGTGACGCTGAAGTGAGGCGCGGCGGGCGATCTTGGCGACCGCGGCGGGCGTGGGGGTTCATACTGGTGGCGCTCGGGTGCAATTCCGGGTTCGCGGATGATGGCACGTACACGTCCGCACACTTCACGCTGAAGACCGACGTGGCGTCGCGCAAGGCCGATCAAATGCTAAAGGCCTTGGAGAAGCTCCGCTCTCGGCACTTGTCCGAACTCGCCCTCCAAGGCCGGGCCATGCCTAAGATGAGCATGCGTGTGGTCGCAGACCGCTCGCGGTTCAACGCCATTGCCGGCAAGTACAGCGCAAAGGCCATCGGCGCGGTGGGCGTGACGACGCGCGACGGCATTCTCGCCTACTACGGCTCGCGGCAGCAGTGCCTGGGCGTGCTCATGCACGAGCTGACGCACGCCTATTTTCGCGCGGCAGGAGTGAAGATTGCCCTGTGGCTGAACGAGGGCCTTGCGTGCTACTACGGCGGCGTGCGTGTGGCAGGGGGGCGGGTCGTGTTCGGCGTGCTGGATCGCAATCGCCTTGCAGCCGCGCGGCGCGCAATGGCCACGAGGCAGCACCTGCCGCTGGCAGAACTGCTTGAAGCGGGCAAGAGCCAGTTCTACCTCGGCCGCGCGGCAGACGGTGCAGCGAATCCGCGGGAGCGGGTCGTGTACGGCGAAGCCATGACGCTCGTGCATTTCCTGAAGCGATCCAAAGCGGAGGCGGTGGCCGGGAAGTTTGGCCGGTTCCTGTCCAAGGCTTATGAGTCGGGGGACACAACCGCCGCATTCGGGGCCATCTATGGAACGGACTACGCCGCGATCGAGCGTCTTTGGATGCGGCACGTGGAGGATATGTCGAGGTAGCGCACGGCCAGAGCCTCTCCCGCCACGCTGCGGGGCAGCGCCGCTGGGCGTTCCGTTTCAGCGTGGGACGACAACTCTCCGTTGCTTGACTGCCCGGTCATGCGGGTCTACAATGGCTCTTTCTGGCTCTGTAGTTGCCCTTCTGCCTCAGCGCCTCTTTTTCACTCCTACTTCCGCCCAACCGGGCGTGCACGGGGTCGCGGACTCATGTTCGAACTCGTCGTGGAAACCGACTTTGCAGCCGCGCATTTCCTGCGCGAGTACCAAGGCAAATGCGAGGCGCTGCACGGGCACAACTGGCGTGTCGAAGTCCGGCTTCGGGCCGAAGCGCTCGATCGGCTCGGCATGGTCATGGACTTCGGTGACGTTAAGAGGGTCATCGGCCAAGTCATGGAAGAGTTGGACCATGGGTGTCTGAACGAACTGGGGGGATTCCAGGAGTTGAATCCGACGACAGAGAACATTGCCAAGTACATCTACGAAAGGCTGGCCGCGATGCTGCCTTCCGGCGTGCGCGTCTCGCGCGTGACTGCGTGGGAGACGGACCATTGCGGCGCGGCTTACTTCGAGGAATAGGCTCATGGCTGGGACATTACAAGTTGCGCTGGACTTCGTGGATATCGAGCGCGCGCTGAAGGCGGGCAGCGAGGCCGCGGAGGGCGGTGCGGATTGGCTAGAGGCTGGCACGCCACTGATCAAGAGCGAAGGCCTCGATTGTGTGCGCGCGTTGCGGCAGCGCTTCCCCAAACACACGATCGTGGCGGACATGAAGACCATGGACGCCGGCCGCGGCGAGATGGAGGCCGCGGCCAAGGCCGGCGCGGACGTGGCCATTGCCATGGGGGTCGCCTCAGATTCCACCATTGCCGAGTGCGTCGAGGCGAGCCGCACCTACGGCGTTCAGATCGGCATCGACCTGCTCAACTGCCCCCATGCGGCTGAGCGTGCCAAGGCCCTCGAAGCCATCGGGGTGGACTATGTGATCGTGCACAACCCCATCGACGACCAGATGCAGGGGAAGGTGAACTTCGACTTGTTGCGCGAGGTGGCGCAGGCCGTGTCGATTCCCGTGGCCGGCTGTGGCGGCATCACGTCGGAGACCGCGGCAGAGGCCGTGCAGGCGGGGGCCGCAATTGTCGTCGTCGGCGGCGCGATCACCAAAGCGCCTGACGCGAAAGAGGCGACCGCAACCATCAAGCGGGCGATGGAGACGCTCGAATCGGTCCCGTCGGAACTATACCGCCGCGCGACCGAGGGGCACATACGCGAGATCCTTGAAACGATTTCCACGGCCAACTTGTCGGACGGCTCGCATCGTCTGGCGTCTTGCCAAGGCATTCACGCGCTATGGCCTGGCGCGAAGGCCGTGGGCCAGGCGGTGACCGCGCGGGCGTACCCTGGCGACTGGGCCAAGCCGGTCGAAGCCATCGACATGGCGCAAGAGGGCGACGTGGTCGTCATCGACGCGGCAGGCCGGCCCCCCGCGTTGTGGGGCGAGTTGGCCACGCATAGCGCGATCCAGAAAAAGCTCAGCGGCGTGGTGATCGATGGAGCGATCCGCGACGTGGCCGGCATCCGCAAGGTCAAGTGCCCCGCGTTTGCTCGGTGCACCACGTCCAATGCCGGAGAGCCGAAGGGCCTGGGCGAGATCAACGTGCCCGTGCGCATCGGCAACGTCGCGGTCGAGCCAGGCGATTGGATCCTCGCTGACGACGACGGCGTCATGGTGCTGCCCGCGCGCAAGGCGGTGGAGATGGCCAACCATGGCATGGATTGCTTGGAAAAGGAGGACCGCATCTTGGAGGAAATCCGCAGCGGGAAGACTACGCTCGCCCAGGTGCTTCAACTGCTCAAGTGGGAGAAGGCCTGACCGACGAAAGGGGGGGCAGGTCTGAGCCTGGCCGGCAGCGACCGGTTCCTTTACTTGGGTAGGTCGTGCTGGTAGACTAGTCGCTCATGACCACGCTGAAGCGCGGGGAAATGGAGTCGGGGTTGAGCCGTCCAGGGCGGCACATTGCCCCTTCCCGCTTTCCCTGATGTCGCCGCGCCCGTGGCCGATGCGCCAAGCGGGCTTGGCTCATGCCTGAAGGCTGCTGAACATGAAATGCCAGAACTGCAACGAGAATCATGCCACCGTGCACGTGACCACGATTGAGGACGATGGTATGGTCGAGCAGCATCTGTGCTAAGACTGCGCGCAGGAACTCAACGCGCCCGTGCCGAAGTCGCTCAACCCTGCCGCGTTGCTGTCGAGCCTTATCAGCCAGGTCGCGCCGGAGATTCGGGAGATGTCCAGCATGCGGTGCGACCAGTGCGGCATGACGTATCTGGAGTTCCGCTCACACGGCCGGCTGGGATGCAGCAACGACTACGAGGCCTTCAAGTCGGGGCTCGTGTCCATCCTCGAGAAGATCCACGGCGGTACGCAGCACACGGGCAAGGCCCCCAAGCGCCTCGGTGGGCCGGCCGCGGAACAGACGGAGGTCGTGCAACTCCGGCGCGAGCTTGAGCAAGCCGTGACTGTCGAAGATTACGAGCGCGCGGCCAAGCTGCGCGATCGACTTCGTGAACTGACGGGAGGCTAGGGATGAACCTGTCCCACTTGGGCGACTACACCGGCGAGTGGCTGCGAGGCACCGGCGCGGAGTCCGACATCGTCGTGAGCACACGCATCCGCCTGGCGCGCAACCTCGCGGCCTTCCCCTTCATGCTGCAAGCCAGCCCGGAGCAGCGCCGCGATCTGGAGCGGCTCTTGCGCACCAAGATCACCGGCGCCCACATCTGCGACGACTTGGCCTACATCGATCTGGAGGCCGCGCCGCCCGTTGACCGCCAACTCCTCGTCGAGCGCCACATGATCAGCCGGGAGCACGCGGACGCGGACGGCGCTCGCGGAGTGGCGATTGGCCGGGGCGAGACTGTCAGCGTGATGACAAACGAAGAGGACCACCTCCGCATCCAGGGAATCCGGTCCGGCTTCGAAATGGCGCCCACGTGGCAGATGGTCAATGAGATCGACGACGCCATCGAAGGCCAAGTCGAGTACGCGTTCTCGGCGCAGTTCGGCTACCTGACCGCGTGCCCGACCAACGTGGGCACGGGGATGCGCGTGTCGGTGATGCTCCACCTCCCGGCCTTGGCCATCACACGGCACATCGAGAAGCTCTTCAACGCGGTCGCCAAGATGGGGCTCGTCGTGCGCGGCCTCTATGGAGAGGGCACGCAGGCGTACGGCGACTTGTACCAGATTTCCAACCAAGTGACTCTGGGCAAGTCGGAACAAGAGATCATGGCCGGCGTGGCCAGCGTGGTGCCCCAAGTCGCCGCGTACGAGCGGCAGGCGCGGGCCGCGCTCATGGCGGAAAAACGGCCGGAACTCGAGGATCGCGTCTGGCGCTCATACGGCATGCTTCAGCACGCACGGAGCATCTCGTCGGAGGAGACCATGCACCTGCTCAGCCAAGTGCGAATGGGCGTGAACCTGGCCTTGATCGATCGGCTCAAGATCGAAACCATCAACGAGCTTTTCGTGCTCACCCTGCCCGCGCACCTCCAGAACAGAGCGGGCCAGCTCCTCGACGAAGAGGAGCGCAATACCGCGCGGGCGCGCATGGTCCGCGAAAGCCTGAGTTCGTAGTTCACGAGAAACGATCGACTGACAGCGAGGACCGACACGCATGTATGAAAAGTTTACCGACCGCGCACGCAAAGTCATGAACTACGCGCGGCAAGAAGCACAGAAGCTCAACCACGAGTACATCGGCACCGAGCACATTCTCTTGGGGCTCGTGCGCGAGGGCAGCGGCGTGGCCGCAAACGTGCTCCAGAACATGGATATCGAGTTGAAGAAGCTTCGGCTCGAAGTCGAGAAGCTCGTGGCCAGCGGCCCCGACCTCGTGAGCGTCGGCCAGTTGCCGTTCACCCCGCGGGCCAAGAAGGTGCTCGAGTACGCGTTCGAGGAGGCCAAGGCGCTCAGCCACAATTACGTGGGTACCGAGCACCTGCTGCTGGGCCTGCTGCGAGAGGAAGACGGCATCGCCGCTCGCGTGCTCCAAGCGTCGGGCGTGAAGCTGGACGACGTGCGCGAGGAGGTGCTGAGCCTGCTTGGCGCGGACTTCGCGGAGCAGCCTGAGGAAGAAAAGACCGAGAAGAAATAGAAGTCCAAGACGCCCGCGCTCGATTCGTTTGGCCGCGATCTGACCCAGTTGGCGCGGGACAACAAACTCGATCCGGTCATTGGCCGCCAAGACGAGATCGAGCGCGTCGTGACCGTGCTCAGCCGGCGCACGAAGAACAACCCGGTGCTGCTTGGCGAGGCGGGCGTGGGCAAGACCGCGATTGTCGAGGGGCTGGCCCAGCAGATCGTGAGCAACGAAGTCCCCGGGTTGCTGCGCAACCGGCGCATCGTCGTGCTCGACCTCGCGCTCATGGTCGCCGGCACGAAATACCGCGGCCAGTTCGAGGAGCGCATCAAGGCCGTCATGAGCGAGGTCAAGCGCGCCAAGGATGTCATCCTCTTCATTGACGAGTTGCACACGCTTGTGGGCGCGGGCGGAGCGGAAGGCGCGATCGATGCCGCCAACGTGCTCAAGCCCGCCCTGTCGCGCGGGGAGATCCAGTGCATTGGAGCGACCACGCTCGATGAGTACCGCAAGTACGTGGAGAAAGACGGCGCGCTCGAGCGGCGGTTCCAGACGGTCATGGTCGAGGCGCCTAGCCGCGATGAGACCGTCGCCATCCTGAAGGGCTTGCGCGACCGCTACGAAGCGCACCACCGCGTGCGGATCACCGACGAAGCCGTCGAGAGTGCGACCGACCTGTCCATTCGCTATATCACCGGGCGATTCCTGCCGGACAAGGCCATCGACGTGATCGATGAGGCCGGGGCCCGCGTGCGTCTGCGCTCCACGACGCGGCCGCCAGACGTGCGGGAGTTGCAGGCGCAGATCGATCAGTTGGCCAAGGACAAGGACGAGGCCGTCGCCGTGCAAGATTTCGAGCGCGCGGCGCGCATGCGCGACCAAGCTGAGAAGCTCATGAAGCGCTTGAAGCAAATCCAAGACGAATGGGAGCGGGAATCGCAGGAGGTCGCGGGCGTCGTGGACGAGGACGTGATCGGAGAGGTCGTGTCCAAGATGACCGGCATTCCGCTCACGCGCTTGGAGGCCGAAGAGGCTGAGCGGCTCCTCAAGATGGAGGAGGAGGTGCATCGCATGGTGGTGAGCCAAGATGAGGCCATTGCCGCGATCGCCAGGGCCGTGCGCCGAAGCCGCGCCGGCATGGAGGATCCCAACCGGCCCGTCGCGTCGTTCATCTTCCTGGGCCCCACCGGCGTGGGGAAGACCTTGCTCGCGCGCGCACTGGCTAAGTTCATGTTTGGCGAAGAGGACGCACTCATTCAAGTCGATATGTCTGAGTATATGGAGAAGCACAACATCTCCAGACTCATCGGCGCGCCGCCGGGCTATGTGGGCTACGAGGAAGGCGGCCAGCTCACCGAGCAAGTGCGCCGGCGCTCGTACGCAGTCGTGCTGCTCGACGAGATTGAAAAGGCGCATCCCGACGTGTTCAACATGCTCCTCCAGATCATGGAAGAGGGCAGGCTCACCGACAGCTTCGGCCGCAAGGTGGACTTCCGAAACTGCATCCTCATCATGACCTCGAACGTGGGTGCAGAGGCCATCAAGAACCAGAGCGCCATGGGCTTCCGCAAGACCGGCGAGGAGCAGACCTACCAGACCATGAAGAAGCAGATCATGCAGGAAGTGGAGAAGCACTTCCGGCCTGAATTCCTCAACCGGCTGGACGACACCATCGTGTTCCGCAACCTCACCCGTGACGATTTGCGCGAGATCGTGCACATCGAGTTGTCGCATGTGTTCAAGCGCGCCAACGAACACGGCCTCGAGATGAAGCTGTAGCGGGAGGCGATCGAGTTTCTCATCGACAAAGGATACAACCCCGACTTCGGCGCGAGGCCGCTGCGCCGGGCCGTGGAACACTACGTCGAGGATCCACTCGCCGAGGACTTGTTGCGCGGCAACTTCCGCGGCGTGAGCGCGGTCCACATCACCCTCGTCGGCGACAAGCTCGCGTTCAAGGGCGTGCGCAGCGAGGACGCGCCGGAGGAGGAGCCCGTCGCGGCCGCTGTCGACGCGGCCGGGGAGCCGCAAGGCGACGCAGAGGGCGAAGTTGAAAGCGAATGAGGCCTGCCCAGAGCAGGGCGCCCACTCATGAGCAAGAAGCGCACCGTTTTCACTTGCCAGCAGTGCGGCGCGCAGAGCCCTAAGTGGCAGGGGCGTTGCCCGGATTGCGGCGAATGGAACTCCATGGCCGAGGAGGCCGCGCCGGTGGCGGACGCGGCGGCTCCCTTGCGTGCCGGGTTCGACGCCCACCCGCCGGTGCCCGTCACCGAAATCACGACGCAGGACGAGCCGCGCCTGCACACGGGCATCGATGAGTTCGACCGCATCGTCGGCGGCGGCATCGTGCCGGGCAGCGCGGTGCTCATCGGCGGCGACCCGGGCATCGGCAAATCCACGCTCCTCCTCCAAGTCTGCCACTTCATGTGCCAAGCGGGCTACTCCGCGCTGTACGTGACCGGCGAAGAATCCCTCAAGCAGATACGCCTCCGAGCCGAGCGGATCGGCACATTGTCCGACGGGCTGAGCGTGTTGGCCGAGACGAACCTTTCCAGCGTCGTCGAGCACACGCAGTCGCTCGCGCCGCGGCTGGTCGTCGTGGACTCGATCCAGATGGTGTACAAGCCCGAGTTGGGCTCCGCACCTGGCAGTGTGACCCAGGTGCGCGAGTGCGCAGCGGAGTTGGTCTACTTGGCCAAACGGCAGGGGTTCGCCCTCTTCCTCATCGGCCACGTGACCAAGGAAGGTGCGGTTGCGGGGCCGCGCACGCTCGAGCATATCGTGGACACGGTGCTCTACTTCGAGGGCGACCGGTTCCAGGCGTTCCGCATCCTGCGCGCGGTGAAAAACCGCTTTGGCGCGACGAACGAGATCGGCGTGTTCCAGATGCAAGCGGACGGATTGCAGCCGGTGGCGAACCCATCGGAAATGTTCATCTCACAGCGGGACGGAGTCGCGTTTGGCTCCATCGTCGTGCCGTGTATGGAGGGCACGCGGTCGCTGCTCGTGGAGGTGCAAGCGCTCACCTCGCGCGCCACGTATGGCGTGCCGGAGCGCAAGGTGTCTGGCGCGGACAAGAACCGATTGGCGATGCTGCTCGCGGTGCTGGACAAGCGCGCCGGCCTTCAGATCGGGCCGCAGGACGTGTTCGTGAACATTGTCGGCGGCGTGCGCGTGGACGAGCCGGCCGCGGACCTGGGGCTCGCTGTTGCCGTGGCTTCGAGCTTTCGCGAGCGGCCGTTGCCGGGTGACACGGTGGTTGTGGGCGAGGTTGGCCTGGGCGGCGAGGTGCGCGGGGTGACGCAAATCAACTTGCGCCTCAAGGAGGCCGAGAAGCTGGGGTTCAAGCGAGCGGTCGTGCCGCAAGACAATCTGAAGGGCATTGCTGGCGGCCGGAGGATCGAGACGATTGCGGTTGCGTCGCTGGAAGAGGCATTGGACGCGCTGATGTAGCCCAACGCGGCAGCGTGCCGCCACGCCGAAGTGCGCAAGGCAGGCACATTGGGCCCAGCCGAGTATTGGCGCCCGCGTTGCGGAAGATCGCCGCACGTGCTACCATGTGGGTTTGCCTGCTGTCGGCCAAAGTCCGCGCGAGAGGAGATGGTTTGATGACCCAGTTGGAGAGCGCCCGGCAGGGCGTGACTACGCACGAGATGCGAGCGGTTGCCCAAGCGGAGGGCCTGGATGCGGAGACGATACGCGACCGCATCGCGGCCGGCCGGCTGGCGATCCCGTGCAACGTGCGACGCAAGGCGTCTCAGGTCTTTGGCGTGGGCGAAGGGCTCCGCACGAAGGTCAACGCGAACCTCGGCACGTCCAAGGACTACGCGGACCTGGACCGCGAGTTCGAGAAGCTCGCGGCCGCGGTGGATGCCGGCGCGGAGTCGGTGATGGACTTGAGCACGGGCGGCGAGATCCGGCGCATCCGCCTAGCGCTCATGGAGCGCTGCGACGTGATCGTGGGGACTGTGCCGATCTACGAGGCCGCGGTTGAGGCCGCGGAGCAGCAGGGCACGACGCGGGCCATGACTGGAGAGTCCATGCTCGCCGCGGTGCGCCGGCAGTGCGAAGACGGCGTGGACTTCGTGACCGTACACTGCGGCGTCACGCGGGAAGTGCTGAAGGACGTGCGCGCGTCGAAACGCACGTTCGGCATCGCGAGCCGCGGGGGTACGATCCTCGCCGACTGGATCACGCATCATGGGCAGGAGAACCCGCTTTTCGAGCGTTTTGACGAGCTGTGCGACTTGTGCCGCGAGTTCGACGTGACGCTCAGCCTGGGCGACGGCCTGCGGCCCGGCGCGATCGCGGACGCGTTCGACGCGGCGCAGGTGCACGAGTTGATGGTGATCGGCGAGCTTTGCGGGCAGGCGCAGGCAAGGGGGGTGCAGGTGATCATCGAGGGGCCGGGCCACGTGCCGCTGGACCAGGTGGAGGCGCAAGTGAAGCTCCAGAAGCGGCTCTGCAAGGGCGCGCCGTTCTACGTGCTCGGCCCGCTCGTGACGGACGTAGCGCCCGGGTACGACCACATCGCCGGCGCGATCGGCGGCGCGGTCGCGGCCATGGCGGGCGCGGATTTCCTGTGCTACGTGACCCCCAGCGAGCACTTGGGGCTGCCCAACGCGGAACAAGTGCGCGAGGGAGTGATGGCGGCACGGCTCGCGGCCCATGCCGGGGATATTGCGAAAGGCGTGAAAGGAGCCCGGGACTGGGACGACCACATCTCGACCCTGCGGCGCAACAAGGACTGGAAGGGCCAGTTGGAAGCGTGCCTGGACCCACAGAAGGCCGCGGCCCTGCGCCATGCCGCGAGGCCCAACGACGACGAGGTGTGCTCCATGTGCGGGGAGTTCTGCGTGTTCAAGGTGACCGACCAAGACGCGATCGGGGACTAACCGCTCCTACCCGTCGGCTTGGTCTGGTTCCCCAGTCTCCGGCTCTGCCTCCGTGTTCGGACGCTCTGGCGCGACGTCCTCGTCGGGGAGCTTTTTCTCCCTGCCCAGTTGCATGAGCACGGTCATGACCGTGAGCATGATGACGACCATGAACATGACGAGGTACTTGTCGATGTCCGAGTCCGTCACGAGCACTACGGCCGATAGCCCCATAAAAATGGAAAGCAGGTAGATGAAGAGGACGGTCTGGCGGTGGTCGAGGCCGAGCTGGTTGAGCCGGTGGTGGAGGTGGTCCTTGCCGACGTAGTCGATCCACTCCCTGAAATTGGTGACGACGCCTCGGGCCACGCGGGAGATGGTGATGTGGATGAAGTCGTAGAGGATGATGCCGAGGGTGAGGATAGGGATGCTCAGGCCGATGACCGCGTCGGTCTTGCGGTAGGTGCCGAGCACGGCCATGGACGCGAGCATGAAGCCGAGGAACGTCGATCCCGCGTCGCCAAGGAAGATCTTGGCCGGCTTGGCGTTGAAGACCAGGAAGCCCAGCGCCGCGCCGGTGAGCGCGGTGGAGAGCACGACCATGTCGCTCTGCCACGTGTTGTTGGCGATGAACGCGAAGGTGGCTGCGCTGATGGCGCTTAGGCCCGCGGCGAGCCCGTCCATGCCATCGAGGAAGTTGAGCGCGTTCATGATGCCCACGACCCATGCGACGGTGATGAGGGCTTCGCCCATGCGCCCCAGCGGCGTGGGCGGAAGGAAGGTGACGATGACGCCCTGCGACATCACCAGGGAGGTGGCGAGGACTTGCACGACGAGACGGAAGGAGGCGGGCAGCCCGCGCGCGTCGTCGAGAACGCCGAGGGTGAGGATGATGGTGCCGCCTACGAAGATCCAGGCGATCTGCTTGTGGTGGGCCAGGTTGGGGCTGAACGCGAGCGCCACGAGCAGCGCAGCCCACACGGCTACGCCGCCCAGCAGCGGTGTGGGCTCGCGGTGCACCTTGCGCGCGTCGGGGATGTCGAGCACCTTGAAACGCCTGGCCAAGGCCATGGCCACAGGCGTGAGAGCCCACGCGAGTGAGAACCCAAGCGCGGCCAGTGCGAGCTGGACGCGGGATCGCACGTACGTGCCGACAGTCGCAGTGCCTTGGACGCGACAGTAGTAAGCAAAGCTTGCCGCACCCACGGCCAGGGCCCACGCGAACGCGACGCCCGCGCGGCTGCGGAGCGCGGCAAGCAGCAGCGTGATGGGGTCGCGCGGGGGGGGGTGTTCGTCGGTCATCATGGCAACGGCGTTCAGGGGGACGCGATGCGCCTGCTTGCCGCGCCGTGCGCCTGTCTGCGTGCGGACACGCACAGGCAGGCGGCGCAGGCAGGGAAACCCGCGAAGCGGGATCGCATCGTCCCCAGACACTAAGTCAACACGCGGAGCGCGGCGCGAGCCACACGTTGGCTCTCCGCGCGCGAGAGGCTTGGGTAGATGGGCAAGGACACGGCCGAGCGCCACGCGCGGTCCGTAGCGGGGAATCCGGCCTGGCCGAGATACCGATGCAGGGGCTTGAACACGGGCCGACGCGCGATCACGCCTTGCGTCTGGAGCTGATCGATGATCGACTTGGCGCGGCCTTTCGTCAAGAGGACAAAACGGAAGCACGACGCGCGCGGGATCGCCTCGGCTGCGGGGAGCAGCTCGCACGCGTCGCCGAGCGTTTTCGCGTACAGCATTGCGATCTCTCGCCGCCGCGCAACGAACTCCGGCAGGCGGCGCAATTGGCAGCACGCGATCGCGGCCGCGAGGTCGTTGCACTTGTAGTTGTAGCGCACGGTGTACCGCGGCCGTTCGTCGTAGTCCTTGAGGTCGCGCACTTTGTCGAGCAGCTTGGCGGAGTCGCCGGCCACGGCGCCGCATTCGCCGGCCGCGAGCATCTTGGTCGCGTAGAAACTAAACACCGCCAGCGTGCCGCGGCTGCCTGCCGGCGCGGCGTCGGGCAGTGTCGCGCCGATCGCCTGTGCGCAGTCTTCGATGACCGGCGGGCCGAGAGCGAGGAGGTCGTCGATCGCAGCCGGGTTGCCGAGCAGGTGGGGGGCGATGATCGCCGCGGTGCGCCGCGTGCGCTTGCGCTTGCAGTCCGCGGGGTCGAGGTTGAGCGACGCGTCCACGTCCGCAAGCACCGGCGTTGCGCGCACGTAGTGCACCGCGTTGAGGAGTGCGGTGCAAACGTAGCTGGGAAGGATGACCTCGTCGCCTTCACCTACGCCCAGCGCAAGCAGGGCGAGGTGGAGCGCGGACGATCCGGTGTTGACCGCGACCGCGTGCTTCACGCCCAGGAGGTTCGCCAGTTCGGTCTCGAGTGCAGCCGTCTTCGGCCCCTCGGCGATGTAGCCCGATCGCACGACCTGGGCCGCGGCCTGCGCTTCGTCTTCGCCAAGCGTTGGTTTGGAGTGCGGGATTGGCGGTCGGCTGGGCACGGGCGTCCCTTTGTGCGGGTAGCGTTCTGGGGCGTCAGGCGGGCGGAAAATCGATGAAGTAGCGCAAGGGTTGAAAAGCTTCCGCGTATTTGACGCGGCTTTGGATGCCGCGGAATGTAGCGGTCGAGATCGCACCGTCAACGATCGTCAAGTCTGCGACATTGATCTTGGAGACCTGGGACTCGTGCGCGCGGAGAAGCTCCAGCTTGTTCTCCATCAGGTCGGTAATGTCGCCGTATGCGGCTGGGCGTATCTCGCTGGTGGAGGGGCCTTCGTAGAACAAGACGTTCTTCACGTAGCGCGTTGCGGAGATGACACCGGCCGCGAGGTTGCGGTGGTCTTGGTGCGTGTCGTTGGGGCAGTGGACGAAGACGAAGGTGGGGTCAACCGCGACGACGACGTCCTCGATCTTGCGGATCATGGGTTGGTCAATGGGCAGTTTGGTGTCCTCATAGTCGCCCCAGTAGACTTGCTCCGCGCCGAGGACTTTGGCTGCGTTCAACTGCTCGCGGCGCCGAATGTGGCCCTGGCCGCCCATGGTGCCTTCGGTCATGATCAAGAGGCTGACTTTGTGGCCGGCTTGCACGAAGCGCGTGAGCGTGCCGCCGCAGCCAAACTCGATGTCGTCCGGGTGCGCGCCGATGGCCAGTATGTTCATGGGGAGCCTCTACGAGTCGTTGCGGAGGATGGGCAGGCTGTCGGAACCCACGTTGAGCAGCAAGTCCACGACGGAGAGGTGGCTCTCGAAGTCGCCGAACTGCTGAGGGTATTCAGGGTGGACGTATTCCTGGAAGCGCAATGCGATGTCCGCCTGCTCGAACAGGCCCGCGTCCACGTAGTCGCGTCCGCCGGTGCCGGAAAGGTACGCGTCTGCACCGACGGCCTGGCAGATGTGGATCAGAGCCTCCGTGGCGAGCCCCTTGTCGACGGGCAGGTCCGACGACAGCACGAGCCGCGTCTGGATGCCGAGCATGTCGCACAGCTCGCGCACGAAGAAGACGTTCAGTTCGCCCAGGCGCGTCCACTCGCGCTGGTACGCGGCATCAAGACGCTCCGCGTACTCGCGGAAGTAGGGGGCCTTGGCGTAGTTGGACACGAGGGCTTGCCAATGTTTGTGTCGCCAGTTGACGTTGTTGTTGATCTCGACTTCAGCGATGGTCTGCCCGAAGTGATGCCGGACCGGCACGGTGAGCCACTGCCACCCCTGCGCGTTCTTGATGCGGTTGCGGTTCTGCCACTCGTTCTTCTTGAACTGCGTGTCGTCGTACAGCACGAACACGTCGGACTGGGCGATTTTGTCGAAGTAACCCAGCCAGGGCAGATACTGCGGTTGGTGGATCGCGCAGAGCATGGGCATCCTTAGTGCCTTAAGCATTCGTAGCCGCGACGAAAAACAAGATGTTGCACACATGGAGAGGACGGCGTTCGCCGTCCGTTGGAATGCGAAGGCATTCCGCTCCCAGGTTGCGGGCGAAGCCCGCCTTGTTCCAACATTCCGGAAGTCTGTGCCGGAATGTAGCACGTTTGTAGCACGCTCGTAAGAGCGTTTCTGTCTGGTGACATGGAAGGCCCAGAGCGGAACGCACTGACGTGCGTGCTACAAACGACGGATCGCGCCACTAGGCTACACGGGCCTGCGGAAAGCTGTACTTAGGGCGAGGCGGCGAGTATTTCTTCGTACACCCGTTCGAGATCCTCGACCGTCTGTCCGATGGAAAATCGTCGGGCGCGCTGCTTGCCGGCATGGCCGAACGCGGCCCGGCGCTCAGGATCGTCGAGCAGCGCTTGGATCGCGCGGGCCATGGCTTCGGCGTCGCCCGGGGGCACGAGCACTCCCGTGCGGCCGTCCTCAACGACTTCGGGCACGCCGCCGACGGACGTGGCCACGACGGGCAGGCCGCAGGCCATGGCCTCCACGAGAACCCGGCCGAAGCCTTCGTTCGTGGACGAAAGCACGAACAGGTCCATCGCAGCCATGATGCGCGGCACGTCCGGCCGGTTGCCGAGAAAACGAACTGAGACGCCAAGCTGTTCCGCCTGAGACTCCAGGTCTTGGCGGAGCGGCCCGTCGCCGGCAATCACGAACTCCGC